>JAEUAF010000817.1 GCA_019695485.1 Sorangium sp. | reverse complement strand
CCCCGCTCCCCCCACTGCCGCCGCCAGCGACGACGGCTGAACCACCCGACGCCGAGCCACCCATCCCAAGCGCGCCGCCGGTACCGGCGCTGTGCACGCTGTTCGTTCCACCACAGGCCGCGAGCGCAGGAATCAAAGCAAGAAATCGAAAACGCATTGGACCGCGCAGCGTACAAACCGCCCCGCAGTTTTGGCAAGAGATGATCGCGCTCATTCCGAGGTCGACAAATCGCCTACCTGCCCCTTCCTCCCGCTGGCTCTCACAAAGCCCGTGGCACGACCCGAGCTCGGGGGCGCCCTTTCTGAACAGGCGACGCACTCACATCTCATGGTCCTGGGGGTTCGGCCGTTCCAACTTGGCAGAACTCCCGCATGGCCGCGCCTCGCCAATTTCGCATCGGCTTCTTGGTCGACAACTTGACCTCCGAATACCCGGCGGAGCTCGCAGCGGGCGTGCTGCGCGCGGCGCGCGAGGCAAACGCGAAGCTCGTGATCGTCGCAGGTGGGGAGCTTGGCACGGCGGCGCGGCCCATGGTGCGCAACTTCGTCTACGATTGGTTGCCGTCGGCGGGGCTGGACGGGCTGGTAATTGCGGCGGGCAGTTTGAGCAACCATTCGGGAGTTTCGTACTTACGCGACTGGCTGACCACTCGATTCGGGCAGACCCCCAGCGTTGCGATCGGGCTCCCGCTCGGCGATCTGCCGAGTGTGCACGTGGACAACGAAGGCGGCATGTACGCGCTCGTCAAACACCTCATCGAGAGCCACGGGCGGCGCCACATTGCGTTTATTGGTGGGCCCGAGAGCAGCGCGGAGGCGCAAGCGCGCCAGCGCGGCTATCAGCGCGCATTGATCGACCACGGGATGCGGATGGACGCCAAACTACTCGTGCGAGCGCCCACGCTCGGACGTGAGGACGGGGCCTCGGCCGTTGCAGAACTTTGCGAAGCGCGCGGGCTGTCGTCCAAAGCCTTGGATGCGATCGTGAGTATGAATGACGAGATGGCGCTCGGTGCATTGGAGGCGCTGAATCGGCGCGGCATCAGCGTGCCGAATAGCATTGCCATCGCCGGATTCGACGATTCGGCAGAAGCGCACACCACCAATCCACCACTTAGTACGGTCAATCAGCGGATCGAGTTACAGGGCTACACAGGCACGCGAGCCTTGCTCGAAGCGCTCCAGAATGGTCGGCGACCGCAAGGCGCGCAGCTCCAAGCTGAGCCCATAATCCGTGCTTCGTGCGGCTGCACGCAACCGTTGTCCAATAGCTCGACCGCGACGCTCCCGAACATCAGGCTCGCCAAGAGCGTCAAGCTAGCCTTGCTCGCCCGGCGTCACCTGATTCTAGCCGAGCTCGTGCAGGCCGCCGGTGGGCGTCTGGCGGCGCTTCAAACCTGGGACACGCGCTTGTTCGACGCTTTGCTGAAGAGTCTCGAGCTCGGTCCGGTCACTTTCCTGACCGAGCTCGATCAACTGTTCCGGCGACACATGCTGACAGGACACAACACGGTCGGCTTTCACGACGTGCTTACCGCCTTGCGACTACAAGTCTTGATGTGTGTCGCGCTGGAGCCAGAGAGCCGACCGAAACTCGAAGACCTATTCCAAGAGGCCCGCCTGCTCCTGTCGCGCATTGGCTCCGAAGTCGAACGCACTCGCTCCCAGAACGCGAGCATGCATTTGCGTGTCCTCTGGCGCAGCTGCTTGTCACAGCTCGGAAGCCGCAACCCGCTCGAGTTGGCTCCGATTCTCGATCAGCACGTGCCAGGACTCGGAGTGTCCGCGTACTGCGTGAGTCGGCTGCACGAGGCAGCACCGGCGGGGTGTGAGCTCGAGGTAGTTTGGCGGCGATCACCGGGCGGTGCGAGCGCCGCCCAAACGCTGCGCAAAGCCGACCTGGGCATTGATGCGGGACTCGAGGCCGAGCCCGTGCTGGTGGTAAAGCCACTTGAATTCGACGATCGCCCACAAGGACTCGCCGTGTTCACATGGGGAGCGCTCGAACCCGCTCACTACGCGCAGCTGCGCGAGATGCTCGGGGCAGCACTGTCCGGATTCGGCAACGCTGGCCGCCGTTGAACTCCGGAGCGCTCAAGCGCGAGAACGGCGGACCCCCGCGGCCAAACGCGCGCAGAAAATCCGTGACACCGGGGCCCCAAAGAAGCCGACAAGCGGCGCCCGCCCTGCAGGCCTTCGGCATACCAGCGACTTGCCGTCGCACACGCAAACTGATATCCCCTCGACCTCATTCGGAGGTGAGCATGGTGGTTTCCAAACGATCAGGGTGGATTGGACCGTTTTTTGGCTGTCTGGCGCTAGTCGCCGGCTGCGGATCAGCGGCAGAGGACGGGACAGACTCAGGCGAGGAGTCCGCGACGGCATCGTTCGCGCTCAATACACTGCCCGCGGGTGCGCAGTGCTTGCAGATCACGGGTACTGGCGCGGCAAGCTTCAGCATGAACGTGACGTTGACCTCAGCGAACATCAGCCTGGGCCGTCTACCGCTCGGCGCGTCGACCATCAACGCCTCCGTCTACGACGTGGCGTGCACGAGCATCGGCTCGCAATCGCCGACGTGGATCGCTGATCCACAGACGGTAACGTTTCGAGTCGGGGTGATCACCTCGCTCCAGCTGAACCTGCGCCAGAACAACGCGGTCGGCACGAGCCTGAACTTCGTGCCCAACATCGTCGGCGTCGCGACTGGCTACACGGGCAGTGCACTCGTAACCGCGGACGGCAATCTGCGCGTTTCGGGCTGGATCATGGGGCTCTCGTCCAATACGGTGTTTGCGCCGCAGTCGATGCTCAATGGAGTTCTCGAGATTGCCCCGGATCGCTATCAACACGCGTGCGCCCGCACTGCCTCGAATGTGTATTGCTGGGGCTTGAACACCTCTGGTCAGCTTGGACCGGGCGTCTCCGGCACTTGGAACACCACGCCAACCATCGTTCCTGGCATCGGAGCCGGCGCCCTGCAGGTGGGAGTCGGCGACTCGCACAGCTGCGCAATCGCAAGCAATGGTTATCCCTACTGCTGGGGCAGCAACGCTTACGGCCAGCTAGGGAACGGGACGACCACCAACAGCACGACTCCTGTGTCTTTCGGCGTCTCCCCCGGCCCCTCGGGCCTCACCGTCGGCGCGAATCACACATGCCTCAACGGCTACGCCGGCGCGACCTGCTGGGGTCTGAACTCCTCCGGCCAGTTGGGGGACGGCACCACAACGAACCGCAGCTCGTTCGTAATTGTACCCGGTACGGGCGGCACCGTGTCCCTGGCGGCGGGAGGTAGTCATTCTTGCGCTGTGCGCGCTGACGGCACCGTGCGCTGTTGGGGTGCCAACAACGCGGGCCAGCTCGGCGACGGCACCACCACCCAGCGCCTCTCGCCGGTTCAAATCCCAGGCATCACCGATGCCGTACAGGTCTCCGCGGGCACCTACCACACCTGCATTCGCCGCCAAAACGGCACCGTCATGTGCTTCGGGGACAACTCCAGCGGCGCACTCGGTGACGGAACCGGCATCAATCGCTCGGTGCCGACGACTGTTCCGGGTGTCTCGGGCGCGGTCGCCCTATCCGCAAACTCTGCCACCACTTGCGTACTGCAGGACAACCAGCAGGTCTTCTGTTGGGGTTACAATGCTGGCAACAACTGCGGCGATGGCACCATGACGGGTCGGTTCAAGCCAACACTCGCAACCGTTCAGTAGCGCGTCCCCGCTACGGGATCAGGCCATCCAAACGTTGGGTGGCCGCGATCACGTCGCTCGTGTCGAAAAAATCCACGGCAACGAAGTTCGCCTTCTTGCCGTGGTACGCCGCACAGTGAGCGAGCACCTGGCTCATGAAGGGGTCGTGATTGACGCTGTCCGCGAGCTTTTCATCTGGCAAGAACCGCAGGCCGGGTGCGCTCGATTGGCCACCGGCTCCCGCCGTCGTTTCCGATTCGAGCCCCAAGAAGAGGTTCACGAGAATCAGAGACGAGGGGGCTTCGCCCGTCACGATTTCGCAATCGAGGTCACGCGGCACGCTAGCCGTGGCGGTCGTCGCGCCGGCAACCTTCCAGAAAGGACGGTACCCCGCTGGCGCCCCCTCAGCATCGTACAGGAACACCACGAGCCGTGCGTCGGCGTCGATCATTTCGCGTAACGTCGGCCATTGACTCGACGCTTCATCGCTGAAGAGGGCGCGCTCGAGGTCGGCCTGTGCGAACGCCGAAGCCACGTCGGACGCCGGTACGCGATTGTCGATGATCAGGGTCACGACCTCACGCGGATTCGCGTCCAGGAACGCGCGCACGCTCGCAAGCTCTGTAGAAAGCGCCGTGCGCCCCTCGGTACATGACTCCGCGCACAGCTTAAGCTTGCCACCGTCGGCGTGCACCTCGAGCATCAGGGCCCGAATACTGTCGTCGAGCTGCTCGCGAATACCCACGTGCTGTGCGGGGAAGTCCCAGAACACGGCAGAGCTTGCCATGGCCGCGTGAGCGGCGGGAAAGCTTACTTCGTCGTAGCGCATCTCGCAGAGCGTCGGCCAAGCGTTGCACGGCTCCGCAACGGGCGGCGGTGGGTCGTGTGGACCGATCCCGCCAGCCGCCATATCCACTTGAGCCCCACCGGCTCCACCGGCCGCTAGCACGACCGGCTGCGACGGGTGCGTCGCGTGCGGGTCTCCGCCGCATGCGAACAGCACCAGCAATGAGAACGAGAGCACCTGAATTCGTCGCCCAACCACGTTGGCGGACATCCTAGCCAAGAGGCCCGAGATTGGCTGCTCCGAAATAGGTTTCGTGCCCTGGACGCTTGCGGGGCGGCAACGCCTCGGGCCATTCCAAGGGTCCCTGCCACGGATGCGCTGGTCGCCGCCGGAACATGAGGCCGTCATAAGCGCCGGCCATCCCGTACGTCATGATGTTGACTTGGTCTTGGCGATGGGCTCCCAATCCACGTCGAAGCCGTCGCGCCAATTGTGCGTCACCGCTCGTCAAGGTAAGCCCGTCCGTTCGCTCGGAGTGTGTGGAACGCCAGCATGGCCCTTGCTCGAATACGAGCTCCGCGGGTTGGGCACGCAGCCCGGCTGCTCAGCGCCAAGTCGAGCGTGCCGCGGTGGCACGGCGCCGCGCGAGTAGCCAGCACGCGGCGGACATGGGCGTGCCGTACAAGAACGCGCGCGCTCTTTGATCGATGCGCCTGCCTGGCGCGAAGATGAGGGTCAGCGTGGCCAGCGCAATGATCAGCGCCGCGCCATAGAGGAAGCGACTCGAGAACAGCCCACCTTCGCGGTTCGGCCGGTTCAAGATCAGGCGGTAGGCAATGGTGGAAAAAAACCAGATGAACAAGCTGCAACCGCCAGCCACGCACAACGCCGCAGTGGGCGACAGCTCTCTGGACGACGGCACAAGCAACCAGTCTCGCGCGTTGACCCATAGAATCAGCGCGGTAAGGGCGGCAATGCTCGCGATGAGCAGCCCCACGGCGACCTGAGCCGGACGCGAGACTCTGGTGGTGAGCTTCTCCGACCGTTCTTGCATACCCGCACGCTAATCGGTTCGCAGCGAATTGTCGCGCGGCATCGGCCGCCTTACTCGAACAGTTCCCCGACCGTGAACGCGACGTCGGGGAACGCAGCTATCGAGTACGACCGCATGGCAGAGCTCGGCTTTTTCGAGCGCGAACGGGTGGATTTTCGTGTGCTCACTCCACCGCGCCCCACAATTGCCCTGCGTCACCCAGCTAGCGCGATTTCTTTTCGTGCCAGTGCTGGAACATGGCCATGAGCTGCGGCTCGACCTCGGCGTGCGACGCTGCGTTGCCGAGTGAGCTCGCCAGATTGAGCACGGTCTTCATCTGCGCGAGGTAGGCAGTGCACGGCGGGCAGGTCGCGAGGTGCGCTTCGAATGCTGCGCGGTCTTCCGCAGTGAGCGCATGACCGAGGTACTCGTTGACGAGCTCCACGACTTCCTTACATTGGTCGAGTGTTTTCTCGCTCATCAGGTTTTGACCTTGTCCGAGAGCTTCTCCTCGAGTAGCGCCCGGGCTTTCGCCCGCGCGCGGTGCAGCAGGACTCGTTGGTTAGTGCCGGAGATGCCGAGGATGTTACAGGTTTCCTCGCCACTGAGCCCCTCGACGTCGCAGAGCACCATCACCTCCTGTTGCAGCGGAGGCAAAGCGCTGATCGCTTGTTCGAGCAGGGCGCGCAGCCGCTCGCTTTCGAGGGCGTTGTCTGGGCTCGGAAACGGCGTTGGCCAGCTCGACCAATGACCAACCCATTCTCCATCTTGGAAAAACCGGTCGGGCTCGACGCTGGGGCCGTCGATTGCCTCTTCGGCGATGAGCGCGGACAGGGGGATCGTGCGCTTTCGTGCCCGGACGTGCGAGCGAGCGGCGTTGATCACGATGCCGAACAGCCACGTCCTCAGCGACGATCGCCCTTCGAACGTCGCGAGCGATTCGAGCGCGGAGACCCAGGCCTGTTGTACGACCTCCGCCGCGGCCGCTCGGTCTCGTACCCAGGTCTGAGCCAGGCGGAGGAATGCGGGCTGGTGCGCGCGCACGAGAGACGTGAACGCCTCGTGCTCCCCACGGAGCAAGGCGGCGACGGTCTCGAGATCGGCGGCGTGTCGGATCATCGCGTACTACGGCAAAGGTTACCCCAAGTTTCAAGCATGAGGCCGTAAACGACCAGCGTCAGGCGTAACATTTCGGCCGCGGCCGGCACTCAGGTACATGAGCCCTGCGCCGCACCCGTCAGAAGAGCACCCCAACCCAGGGAAGGCGGGCCGCCGCGAGTGGATCGGGCTCGCCGTGATCGCCCTGCCGTGCATGCTCTATTCGATGGACCTGACGGTCCTCGATCTCGCGCTGCCGTCGCTCAGTCGCGCTCTGAAGCCGAGCAGCGCCGAGCTGCTCTGGATCGTCGACATCTACGGGTTCTTGCTGGCTGGCGCCTTGATCACGATGGGCATGCTCGGCGATCGCATCGGTCGGCGGCGCTTGCTCTTGATCGGCGCAGGGGCGTTTGGCGCGGCGTCCGTGCTGTGTGCGTTCTCGACGAGCGCGACGATGCTGATCGTCGCACGTGGTGTTCAGGGGATCGCCGGGGCGACGCTTGCTCCGTCGACGCTGTCCCTAATTCGCAACTTGTTCTCGGATGCGAGGGAGCGCACGTTTGCAATTGGCGTCTGGGCGACGAGCTTCTCGACGGGAGCTGCCATCGGCCCGGTCGCCGGCGGGCTCCTGCTCGAGCGCTTCTGGTGGGGGTCTGCGTTCTTGATCGGCGTTCCGGTCATGCTGCTCCTGCTCCTGCTCGGGCCGTTCCTGTTGCCCGAGTTCCGCTCCGAGCAACGAAGCTCGATCGACTGGCTCAGCCCGCTGCTGTCCGCCTCCGCCGTGCTGCC
>JAEUAF010000726.1 GCA_019695485.1 Sorangium sp. | reverse complement strand
CGAGTTCGCAAAGGGGGCGCCACCTCCCGCTCCCGCCGACTTCGACCGTTTGCTCGGCGATATCGCTGCCTTGCGAAGTCGCGTGTCCGCCGTGACGACCACTCTCTTCAAGAGCAAGCTGCGGGTCGTGCTCGAAGCTCGCGGCGACGACGCGCGCATCGAGTCGCTGGTGGTCACCTTGGACGATGGCGTCGTGTTCGCCGCGCCCGAGCGCTTCAGCGCCGAGGACGATCGGGTGGTGTACGAGCACGCCGTCGCGCCCGGTCAGCACGTGCTCGGCGTGGACATCGAGCGCTACGACGCGCGCAGCCGCCAGTACCGCACCTGGCAAAACTCGAGGTTCTCGCTGGTCATTCCGGAGAGCCAGTTGGTCGAGGCCAACTTTCGAATCGAGGATCGCTCGGACATGGCCAAGGATTTCCCGAGCGGAAGTGATGGCGAATACGAGCTGCGGGTCCGCCTGCGCGCCCGAGTGACGACACGCTGATGCTGACGCGGAAAAGCACTCTCAGCGCGTACACCCTGACCTGGGTGTGCGCATTGGCGCGGCTCGCCGCGGCGCAGAACCAGGCCCCGCTCACGCCAACGCCGCCATCCGCCACAGCGCCGCCCGCCGCTGCAGCCGCAGCGCAACCGAGCGCGGCGGCCCCGCCGCCCGCAGCGCCAGTGGTCGATGCCGGACCCGCGCCTTCGAGCGGCGATCCTACTCGCGGCAACGTGTTTCGCTCTTACCAGACCGCGCTCGAGGCGCGAAAGCTGGCGGCGACGGCGCCGCTTAGTCAGCAGCGCATCGAGGCCGACCTCGCGGGCATCGAAGACAAGCTCGTGAATGGGCGACGCGACGAGGCAGTCGCCGACTTGGTGTACATCGTCGAGACGCCGCGTTTCGAGCCGTTCAAGGCTTCCGAGCCGGGGCGTGCCGCGCTCTTCCTGCTGGGTGATGCGCTCGGACGCGCGGGCGCGTACGAGCCGGCGCGTGGGTACCTCTTGCGTCTGCTCGAAGGCAGCGTGAACGATACTTGGTTTCGGCGAGCAGTCTCGAGCCTGACCGATTTCGCGCTCGAGACCGATCAGCCGGCGCCGTTCTTGGCCGATCTCGAGAAGGTCGAAGCGCGCGCGCCCGACGAAGCGCGCGGGGAAATCGAGTACTTGCGCGGCCGCCTGGCTGAGCTTCGCCACGCGCCGGACGAGGCGCTCGCGGCGTACGCCAAGGTCTCGGAGCGTTCGCGATTCTGGGCGCAGGCGACCTACCTGGCCGGCGTGATCGAGGTCGAGCGACGCCACTTCAAGCAGGGTGAGGAACTGTTTTGTCGTGTGGCGGATCCCAGGCGAACGCCGCGCAAGGCGGCGCTGTTCGGTGGCACCGACTTCTTCCGGGTTCGCGATCTGTCGCGGCTCGGGCTCGGGCGCGTCGCTCACGAGCAATATCGTTTCGACGATGCCCGCTACTACTACTACCTCGTGCCAAATGATTCGGAGCGCCTGCCCGAGGCGCTCTACGAGACGGCTACGACGCGCTACGAGGCCAAAGACTACCGCGGCGCGCGCGAGGCGATGGACGACCTCAAGCGCCTCAAACTGGAACACCCCTACGAGGACGAAGCGTTCATCCTCGATGCCTACATCGACCTCGGCGAATGCCACTTCCCCGAAGCCGACAAGAAGCTCGTCGAATTCTTGAGGCGTTATGAGCCGGCGCGCGACGCGGCGCGGCGGCTCGTGGCGGATGCCGAAGCGATGCGCCGACTGGTCGAGACCGTGCGCAAGGCCGCCGATCCGGCGGGCGCGGGGCTCGGCATCCCAGACGACACGGCGCGGGCGCTGGGCGCCGTTTTGCGCGTCGACGCTGGCTACGCGCGCACGGCGCGCAAGCTGTCGCAAGTCGAGCATGAGCTTTCGGGTCTACGCGGCACGCTCGGTGATCTCGACGAGGCGCGGCGTAAGCTCAGCGCCAGCGGAGAGACGCGGCCGCAAAGCGAGACTCCGCTCGGTCAGCGACCGCTCGACAAGCTTCAGCGCATCGACGGGCAGATCGCCGAGCTCAAGCGCGTGCTGCGCGAGGCAGAGCGCGCGACAGCGGGCGGAGCCGGCGGCGTCGAAGCTCTGCGCAAGGAGCTCGAGGCGCTCGAGTTGCGCGCCCAAGCCCTGCGCGCTGGGCTCGCCGCGCCGGGCGCCGCCGCGGGCGCGGAAGGCGCCGACCTCAGCGCCCTGCTCGCGCGCGATCGTGAGCGCGCGACGCTGCTCCATGCCGAGACCGAACGGCTCTCGAGCGCTCTTTCTCGGCAAACACTCGAGCTTGCCAAGGCCGCCTTCCAGCGGCTCGACAAGCGCCTTACGAGGCTCGTCAATCGGGCGCGGCTCGGACGCATCGAGACGGTGCTCGGCCGCAAACGCGCTCTCGAGGTGGAAGTCGAGGCGCTCTCGCAGGGGCTGCTCCCCGAGACGATCGTCGATTCACTGCGGGCGGAGCGTTTCCTCGGTAGCAACGAGGAGTTCTGGCCGTTCGAGGGCGAAGATTGGGCCGACGAGTATGTCGGCGGCGAGGGGCTGCGCTGACCCTGCCTCAGAGTTCGGCCGCGCGAGCGATTAGCTCACGCAGCGCACCGATGTCGAACGGCTTTTCCAGCCACGAATTTTCATGCTGATTCAAGAACTCATGGCTCTCGGCGGTGAAGGCACCACCGGTCATGAACACGACGCGACGCGCGAGCTCTGGCGAGATGGCACGCACGGCGTCGTAGAACACCATGCCGCTCATGCCGGGCATCGACAGGTCGCACAGGATCAACGCGAAGGCCTGGTTCCTCAGGCGTACGAGGGCGTCCGGACCCGAATGAGCGACCACGACACGATGCGTGGAGAGCACGCGGCTCAGCATGCGAGTGACAACTGGGTCGTCGTCGATAACCAGAATGTCCTCGCTCATGTCCGCCTCCGTGAGGACGCCACCCTGGCACTCCTCGACGCAATCAAGAGGATAGGGCAGCGCTCGGAACTTCGAAAGAGTTCTTCAGCAGCGAGCCGACTTTTGTCAGCCTTCGGTGTGTGCGTCTGCCCATCTTTCCGGACTTGCTTGCGATGTTCGGCGAAGTCGCGTGGGTCTCGCCAGGGTGCGATGGGAGACGACATTGTCTCCGCGCGAGTTCGGAAGGGTGCTTCGCAAAATGAGAACTTTGAGAAAGGCTGCCTGCTCTTTCGGTGCGCCTTTACGGCGAATCCGGCCGATTGCTCGCGAGGGGTAGGCTCGCTATCCTGTGCCGGGTTTATGCGGAGAAAGCGCCCTTTTGCGTTAGTTCGGCGATCGTTTGCGCGTGGTCGCGCTGGCGGGTTGCGTTGCTCGATGGCGAGGCGCGGCGCTGGAGCCGAGCCGTGAAAGCGCTCGCCCGTTGGCTCCGCGTAGCCTACTTCGCGGGGTTTCCCTTGGCCTCTGGGCAGGCCTGGGCTGCGACGCAGAGCGCGGCGCCCAGTATGGCGACTGAGTCGTCAACGATTCGACCCGCCGGCGAACGACAGCTCGTGCCGCGCGAACGCCCCACCATCAAGAAGAAGGTCGACGAGCAGGCGAAGAATCGCCGCGCGCTGCGCGTCAGCCTGCAAATCCCGGAGCGATTGCGCGAGATTTTGGCGCGCAAGATCGACGAGCGCATCACTCGCAACATCCTGGCTACGAAAGCGCTGCGCAAGGAAGCCCACGGGCTGCTCGCCAAGTTCATTGCGGAAGCATCCGAAGATTCGGCAGAAATGCCGGAAGCGCTGCTGCGCATCGGTGAGCTCGAGTGGGAGGAAGCGCGTGATCGCTTCATCGCGGACTTTCAGAAATGGGAGCAGACGCCTGCCGACCAACGCGGTGAGCCGCCCGTCCCTGACTATCGCACGCCGCGCGCGCGCTTCTTCAAGGTGCTGACACGCTACAAGAGCTTCCGGCAGTACGACCTCGCGCTCTACGTCGATGGTTTCTTGGCAAACGAGGAGGGCAAGTTCGGCGACGCCGTGAAGCGCTTCGACCGCATCATCGAGTGGTTCCCGAACAGCCGCTTCATCCCCGACGCGCACATGGTTCGCGCGGAGTTCGAGTTCACCAAGGACGCCCCAAACTACGAGATTGCGTATCGCGAGTATGAGGAGGTCCTCAAGCACAAGGACAGCTCGCTCTACGACTTGGCGCTCTTCAAAAGCGCCTGGACCTTGTGGCGCCTCGGCAAGCCGGCCGAGGCCGCGCGGCGCTTTCTGACGGTGTTCAAGTCAACCGCCGAAGGAAATGCGGGTCAGCGGGGTCGAAATCAGAGCGAGCTCGACGAACTCCAGAACGAGGCTTTGAAGAACCTCGTCGCCGTTTTCGTGGAGGACGAGAAGAACCGCGCCGAGGACATGTATCGCTTCCTGGTGCAGGCTGGGGGGGACAAGTTTGCTGGACGCATCGTGCGCGCCCTGGCAGAAGCCTTCTACGATCAGTCGCACTACGAGCGCGGCATCGAGGCATACCGACTGCTCTTGAAGCTCGAGCCGACGAGCCCCGAGGCGTACCGCCACGCGCTGCACATCGCCCAAGCCCATTCCACGATGGAGTCGTGGCAAGCGCTGGAGGATGACTATCGCTGGATCTTGCGCGAATACGTGCCTGCCGCAGATCCCAAGACTGGCAAGGTCTCGGCTTGGGCCTCCGTGCAGAAGCCAGAGGTGTTGGCAGAAGCCGAGGCCGCGACTGAGAAACAGATGCGGCAAGACGCCGTCGGCTTGCACGCCAAGGCTCAGGCAGACAAGACTAGTCGCGCTGAATTCGAGGGCGCGGCTCGGCTGTACGACGCTTACCTGTCGCGCTTCGCAGCACGCCCGGAAGCCTACGAGATGTTCTACAACCAGGCGGAGATTTACTTCTACCGCTTGGAGAACGCGAATCGCGCGGCCGACGCCTATCTGGCGGCGGTGCGCCTGAAGCCTGCCGGTGAGCTGTCGCGCACGGCGCTCTACAACGCGCTCGCCGCGCTCGAAGTCGCGCGCGCCGCCGAGTTCGAGGCTGCCAAGAAGGCGTCCAAGAAGCAGGAAGAGACGCCTACCGACAAGAAGCTCACTGAGGCGATGGAGCTTTACGTCAAGAACTACCCGACCGACCCGCAGATCCCGGAGCTCTTGTTCCGGCAGGGTAAGCTCTATTACGACTACGAAGTCTTCGATCCGGCCGTGCGCCAGTGGGGGCTCTTGCTCGAGAAGTATCCGAGCAGCAAGTACTCGGCGGGAGCTGGCGAGCTGATCCTCGACTCCTTCAACAAGAGCCGCGATTATACGAACATCGAGACTTGGGCGCGGCGTCTGAAGACTGCGCCTGCTTTCCAGACCCCCGCGCAGCAAGCGCGGCTCGACACGCTGATTATCGCGGCCGTGTTCAAGCAGGGCGAGCAGCTGAGCGCGGCCGGCGATCACGAAAAGGCAGCCGCAGCGTACCTACGCGCAGCCAAGGAGTTCCCGAAGGAACAGCGCGCGGCGCAGGCCGCCGTCAACGCCGAGGTGGAGGCAAAGCGGGCGGGCGATCTGGCCATGCTGGCAAGCGCCGCCGAGCTACTCCTGAAGGAGCATTCCCAGCGCCCGGAGGCCGCGGAAGGTGTTTGGATCGCCGCCACCACGCATCAGGAGGTGGGGCTGTTCAGCGAAGCCGCGCGCTATGACGCGATGATCACGGATCTATTTCCCAAGTTCGAACATCATCGCGACGCTGCGTTCAACGCCGTCTTGTTGCGTGCCACGGTGGGCGAGCACGACAAGGCTATCGAGAGTGGCGAGAAGTTCAAAAAGTATTACCCGCGTGACGACTCGATCGACGAGGTCGCATTCTTGATGGGCAAGGCCCACGAGAAGGCCGGCAAAAAGGCGGAGGCCGCGCAGGTCTACGACCGTTATGCGAAGAACGCGCGCAGCGCGAGCAGCCAGATCGAGGCTCTGGTGCGCCTCGCCATCGTGAGTGACGACGAGCGTGTGCGCGCCTCCGCCTTGGACCGCGCCGTTCACATCTACTCGGCGCGCAAGGCGACGCTGGATGATCGCGGCAAGTACTACGCCGCGCGCGCGCGCTACCTGGAGGGCGCCGCTTACCTCGAGAAGTTCGACCTCGTGAAGATCGAGGGTGACGTCCGCCAGCTCAAAGATCGGCTGAAGAAGAAGAGCGAGCTCCTCAAGAAGGCTGCAGATGCCTTTCTTTCGACGGCCGAAATGGGCGTCGCCGAGTGGACCACGGCCTCGCTCTACCAGATTGGGTTTACCTACGAGTCGTTCTCGAAGGCGCTGCTCAACTCCCCGCCGCCCGCCAGTTTGAGCGAGGAAGAGAAGGAACTTTATCGCCAGTCGATCGAAGAGTTCGTGATTCCGATCGAAGAGCGGAGCCTCGAGGCGTACGAGAGCGGCTGGCAAAAGGCGCGCGAGCTCGGCATCTTCAACGCCTGGACCGCCAAGATGCGCGAGGCGCTCGGGCGGCTGAACGCCGAGCTCTACCCACCGCTGAAGGAGATTGGGTTCGAGCTTCGCTCGCGGGGTCCGCAAGCCCTGCCGGCGCTGATTGAAGCGCCAAGGAGAGACGCGCGGGGCGCCAGCCAAAATTATCTAATGCCGCTCGCCGCCGACAAAGACAAGAAGGCCGCCCCGGCCAAGAAGGGCGCCGAAAAACCGGCCAAGGCGGCGCCATGATTCGGACCTCGAAAGTGCGACCCGAGCTCGTTGGTCCGCTGCTGTCGGCGCTGCTCCTGCTCACGGGTTGCGGGGTACACCAGCAGCTGACCACGGCGAAGGCGCAGCCCGCCGCGAGTCCCGAGGCCGTGAGCCGCATGGCGGAAGGCGTGGAGGTCGCGAAGCAAGCAGACGGCAAGCCGCGCGCGATTGGGCTCTTCGAGCAAGCGGTGCGTGCCGACGCGGGCCTGTGGGAGGCGCACTACGATCTCGGTATTTTGTACGCGGACGCGGGAAATTTGGCGGCCGCCGAGCGTGAGCTCGGTCAGGCCGCGGCCCTCGCGCCGAACGCCGAAGACGTCGCGATTGCGCTCTCCGAAGTGCGCCGGCGGCGTCGCGATCCGGCTTCCGCGATCGACGCGCTCGATCAGTTCGTGAAGACGCATCCGGAGGCGAGCATGGCTCCGGTGGCGCTGATGACGGCGCTGCGCGAGGGCGGCAAAGTGGACGCTGCGATCGAGCTTGCTCATCGGCTGTTGGTGCGGCGCGCGCACGATCCTTTCGTGCTGTCGGAGCTAGCGCTGTCGCATCTCGAACGAGACGAGATCGACACGGCCGAGATCCTGATCCAGGAAGCGCTCAAGGCAGACGCAAAGAGCGCGGTTGCCGAGCGCACGGCGGGGCTCGTTGCGCTCAAGAAAGGTGACGACGCGCTCGCCTTCCGTCACTTCGCGAAGGCCACCGATCTCGATCCGAACGACACGACGGCGCGCCTCAACATCGGTACGGTGCTGTTGCAGGCCGGCGTCTACGATCGCGCGCTCGAGCAATTTCGCGCCGTGCACGAGGCCGAGCCCGACGACATCCCAGCGACGCTCGGTCTTTCGGCTGCGCGTCGCGGGCTCGCCAAGAAGGACGACGCCGCCGCGCTCGGCGAGGTGGAGAAGCTGCTCAAAGCGGTGCTCGAGCGCGAGCCGGACAACCTCGCGGCGAGCTTCAACCTCGGAGTCCTCTACGCGGACTACCTGAAGCGGCCCGCCGAAGCCGGGACGCTCTTTCGTCGCTTCCTCGATCAAGCGCCGAAGAGTCATCCGGCGCGAGCGGAGGCGGAGCGCTGGCTGTCTGCCCAGAGTGTGCCCGCGCCGGCGGCTGCCGCGCCGACAACCCCGCCACCAGTTCCCGCGAAGCCCGCGGGAAAGCCGGCAGCGAACACCAAGAAGTGAGCATCACTTCCGAGGGTTGTTGTGTAGTCCCGTTATAAATTTCTTTTGGCGGCAAGATGCTCGCAATTTCCCCGAGATCTTCCGTATGCTTAGTGGCCTGCTATGGGCGACAAACCTGCCTCCCTCCCTCCCCAAGAAGACGCGGTTTCCCCCGAGGCGCAGAACAGTGAGCCCGCCGGGCGGGCATCCGCTCGCCCGAGCGGCATGATCGCGACGCCGGCGGAGTCGGTGCGCTCGGGAGAGCACGCCGCGCTGCCGCTCACCTCGACGTCCCCGCCTGCAACCGACGACATCGACTCTGAGTGGCCGTCGGATCCCGACGCCTCGAATGAAGGCCCAGTGCAGGGGGGATCGAGCTCATCCAACGCCTCGAGCTCGCTATCGCCGGCCACCGACGACGTCGATTCGGGCTGGCTGTCGCATCCGGATTCCGACGCCTCCGAACCGGCCGCGCTGATTCAGCCGCTTTTCCCGGCGGATCCGGCGCTCCCGCAAGACCTCGCGCCCCCCGCGGCCCCGCTTTCGTCGAGGCCGGCACCGAGCCGGGCCCCGTCGTCCTCGCGCGAAGTTGACACCATTCCAGCCGCACCACAGGCCTCGCGGCCCCCCGGTGCTACCTCGAGCTCGCGAGTCGCGTCGCTCGCCGCCCCGGATTCGTCCGCAGCGCCGTCACGTCCGAGCGCCGCGAAGCTTGCCGCGGAATTGAGCGCGGAGAGCCCTGTCTCCGCGCGTTCGAGCCGCCCAGCCGCCGAGGATCGCACTTCGTCGCCCGCGGGCGGCGAGTCGGATCCGGAGTCGATCACCAAGTCGCACGTGGTCGCTGCGCTCAAGGCGGGGCGGATCTCGCAGCCGGTGGCGGCGCGTGGGGGGTCTCGCGCCCCGCTGATCGTTGCTTTGCTGGCGGGGGCGGCGCTGGCCATTTGGCTGCTGCGTCCTTCATCCTCTCCCTCGGGAGTTGTCTCGCCTGATTCTTCGAGCGGTGTGCCATTGGCCTCTGCGGTGGGCGCTCCCGCCGTCGTGGAAGCGCCGCCGCCGGCAGCTGCGGCGGCTCCGACTCCCGCCGCTGTCGGCGCTGAGGAACCGGCGCCGGCCGCCGTCCCTTCGGAAGCTGCTCCCGTGCCGCCCGTGCCCGCGCCCGACTCGGCGCAAGCGACCGCGCCAACGCCGGCGTCGCCCGTTGCTTCTGCGGCGGCGGAGCCTTCAAAAGCCGCTCGGCCGAGCGCCGAGCCCTCCGACTCGAAAACCGCAATTCGCGTGGTGATCAGTGTGCGCCCGCCGCAAGCGCGCATCTTCTACCGAGGTAAGGAAGTCGGGCGTGCGCCGGTCACCGTTGAGATCGAGCCTGGCAAACGGCGTTCGTTCGAGGTGGGCGCTCCCGGCTTCATGACGCGAAAGGTCGTGATCGACGGATCGAAGGCCGAGGTGCTGGTGGGGCTTAGGCCCACTGACGCGGCGGCTGCAGTGCCAGCGCAGCCATAAAACCCGGCGGGTTCAATCGCTTCGCGGCACAACTGCCGAGTTTTGTGGGCTCGACCCTTCTCCCTTGACCTATGCGGTTGCCGTTGCAACGCTCCGCCCGATGCTTTCTGGCTCTCGGACCTATGCGGTCATCGCGCTCGTCGCGGCTCTGCTGGGGCTGTTCTTCGCGTCGACGTCGACGCTCGACTATGCCTCGCACCTCGATCGCCGCTTGCACGACGTCCACTGCAGTTTCATTCCGGGAGCTGCGCCTACGAGCGAAGCCGAAGCGTGCCGCGCTGCCATGTACAGCCCGTACTCGGCTCTGATGAAGGACGCCTATTGGGGCGGGATCCCGATTTCGCTGTTCGCCTTGGGGGCGTTTGCGTTCTTTACGGGCTTCGCTGCGTATCTGTGCGCGGCCGGCGCGCGGGCGCCTTCCGCCGCCGTGAAATTTTTCGCTGCCGTGAGCGCGACTCCGTTCCTGGCGTCGGTCGTGATGTTCACGATTAGCCTGATGAAGCTCGAGCACTTTTGCAAGATCTGCGTGGGCATCTATGTTTCGTCCACGCTGCTGATGATAAGCGGCGTGCTCGGCCTCGCTCGACTCAGCAGTCCGCTCGGGCAGGCCGAGGCTCGGCCGCGTCTCGGCTTCATGTTTCCCGTGGTCTGGTTGCTGGCGTTAGGCTTCACGACGCTGGTGCCGGCGGTCGTCTACGCCGGCTCGGTGCCAGATGAGCGTCCGTACCTGACCCAGTGCGGCACGCTGAAGGTGGACCCGCCGGCCAACGCGGAGCTCGTTACCCTGCGTGGTGCGCGCGCTGTGCAGCCCGCGCTGCTGTTCGAGGATCCCCTGTGTCCGACCTGCAAGGCGTTTCACGAGCGCCTGGTGGGTGAGGGGATTTACGAGCGGCTCGACGCGAAGCTCTCGCTATTTCCGCTCGATAGCGAGTGCAATTGGATGTTGAACGAGCCCCTGCACCCAGGCGCCTGTATCGTGGCTAAAGCCGTGTTGTGCGGCGGCGAGCAGTCGCGGCAGGTGCTCGAGTGGGCCTACGACCAACAGACCGACATCTCCAAGGCTGGCAAAGCCGGGCCGAATAGCCTCAAGGCGTTGATTCGGCGGCGCTGGGGCGACGCGCTCGCCCGCTGCCTCGACGATCGCAAGACGGAGGTGCGCCTGAACAACCAGCTGCACTTTGCCTCTGACAATAGCATCCCCGTTTCAACCCCGCAGGTTTACTTGGGCAAGCAGCGGCTGTGCGATGAGGACACGGATCTCGGGCTGCGCTTCACGCTGGGCCAGCTCGCACCGGAGGTCCTGAAGTGACGAGCCACGAAGCGCCTCGCGATTCGGCGCAGGCCGCGCCGATCGCCGGCTTGATCGGCAGCGTCGTCACCGTGCTCGCGCTCGCCGGCACGGCCTTCGCGGTGCGCGGCTGGGTCTCCTCGGCCAATGAGCGTCTCACCACTCCCGAGGCAGAGAAGCCCAAGGTGGCGATCGCTGATCAATCCGAGGTTGCCTACTGCACGCCGCGTTTCAAGGAAGTGCTCGACCGCGTGCTCCACTCCTGCGGTCTCGCCAGCGACGAGACGCGCCGCGGCTGCAAGCCTTCGGACGTGAAGACCTTCGCCAGCATCAGCGACGAGGATTTCAACGAACTGTTCACGCCGTTGAAGGATCGGGGGGCCGTCATCCAGTTCGACGAGGGCATGGATGACCTCGATCCCGCGGCCAAGAAGCTGCTCGAGGACAAGTGGTTTGCGCGCAAAGGAGCGCGCTATTTCTTCGTCGTCGCGCGTGCCTCGAAATCGGGCACGCAGACCAAGAACAGAGCGCTGTCGCATCGTCGTGCAAACTCCGTGATGTTTCATTTGAAGTCCGTCGCGGACGACCCGGAAATCGACAAGAAGGTGGGCCTGCTCTGGCTCGGCAATGAATTCGCGCAGCTGTCCAAAGAGTACTGTGGTTGGCAGACCTCGCGCCCCGACAAGAAATGCGACGACGAAGCCGTGAACCGTAGTGCCTTCGTTTCTTGGGTAGATTGCAGGTTGTGATCGTGACTCACCCGATCGTTCGTCCCACGCTGGGCCTGCTGGCTACCGCTCTAACGCTCGGCGCGTGCAAAGAGGATCCGCACGCGGCGAGCGCTCCGCCCGAGCGTAGCCAGGCGGTGGCTGCCGTGGTCAACCCGTCTGCAGCGCCGACTGTCATTGCACCCGCGCTG
>JAEUAF010000589.1 GCA_019695485.1 Sorangium sp. | reverse complement strand
GCGCCCAAGCCCGAAACTCCCGTTCGCCTCGCCGAGAGCAGCGTCTTCATGCTGCGCGTGGCCGGCGCGGGAAAGCCGCCCGCAGAGCGCGCGCGGCTCGCAGCCAAAGCACTGGCAGCCGCCGTCGATGATCCGCGCGCCGCCGACGTCAAGGTCGTGCGTCAGGGCGAAGTGGCCGTTGTCTACGCGGGACCTACCCAAATCGTGCAGTTGTTCGAAGCTGACGCGGTCGCAGCTGGGGATAGCTCGCTCGACGTGCACGCGGGCGCCGTGGCGTCGGCCGTGCACCAGGCACTCGAGTCGGAGCGCAGGCGCTCGCGCGTCGCACAGAATGTTTTTTCGCTGTCGCTGGTCGTCTTCTTCGCGCTGATCGCGTTCTACGTCGCTCGTAAACTCGGCGAAGTCGCTGATCGCGCCCGGCGTTGGCTCGAGGAAAACGGCGATCGCGTGCTCTCGATTCGCGTGCAGCGCATCGAGCTCGTCACGCCCGCGGTGCTGAAGAGCTCGGCGTTGGTCGCGCTCGGCGTGTCGCGCCTGGTCGGCCAGTTCGGCATCTTCTTCGCTTGGCTGGTCGGCGTGCTGTCGCTCTTCGAGTCGACGCGCGGCTACACCGAGCGACTGACAGGCTTCGTGGTAAGCCCGTTCTCGCAGTTGATGCAGCGCCTTGCCACGGCGCTGCCGCTGCTCGCGGTGGCGTCGATCGCGGCGCTCGCCGTGTTCGTGCTGGTGCGCTTCGTCGGGCTGTTCTTCGCGGGCGTGGCGCGCCGCGAGACCGCGCTCGATTGGCTCCCGCCAGACCTAGCCGCTCCGGTCAGCGTGCTGCTCCGGGTCGGCATCGTGGTCTTCTCGCTGGTCTTCGCGGCACCGGTGGTCACGGGCGACGCCGACGGCTCGCTCGGGCGAGCGGGTGCGATCGCCCTGGTCGCGCTCGGCCTCTCGGGGATTCCCTTGGTGGCAAGCGGTCTGATCGGTACCGTGGTGCTGTTCGGGCGTCGGCTACGCGTCGGCGAGCACGTCGAGCTCGAAGGCAACCTCGGCCGAATTTCCGCGATCAACCTGCTCGAGCTTCGCCTCGAAACGGTCGACAAAGAAGAGATCCGTGTGCCCCATCTGCTGCTGCTCGCGAGGACGCTGAAAGGTGTCGGCCTGCGGCCGCGAGTCAAAGTCGAGCTCTCGGTCAGCGCGGAGGTGACGCCGACGCGCGTCCTGCCAATCCTCGACGACGCCGCCGCGCGCGTCGGACGTGACACGCGCGTCGAGATCCTCTCGGCCGACGCCGACGGCGTGACCTATCGCGTGAGCGCGGTGTGCGACGCGCTCGAGGCGCGCTCTCAGTTGACCGTGAGCTTGCTCGACGCGCTGTCCCGAGCTTCGATTTCGCTCGGGCGCAGCCAGGCCCGAGCGAGGTCGACGTGAGCGCCGCAATCGGGCTTCTGCTCGGTTTGTTGGTGCTTTCGTATGTCGGCAGCATCCTCGTCAGTGGGCGCACCATCCGGGGTTTTGGCTTACCTTCGGGTGCCGAATATCTACTGCTCGGCTTCGTGCTCGGTCCGCGAGTGCTCGGTGTCGTGAGCAGCGCAGAGCTCGATGCCTTCTCACCCTTGCTGATTGTCGGCAGCGCCTGGCTCGCGCTGGTCGCCGGGCTCGGCTATACGCAGGTCGGGCGGCGGCGCGTGCGCTTCGGACGGGCGCTCAGCGGGGTGCTGCTCGCGTTCCTCGTCGGCAGCCTGGTCGCGCTTTCGGTCTTCGTCGCCCTTGGGTTCTGGGGAAGGCCACCCGAACTCGATCGGATGCTGCTTTCTGGGGCTGCTGGCGCCGTGTCTTCCGCGACGACCCGCCACGCCGTGCGCTGGGTCGTGGAGCGCCATGGCGCCAAGGGTGAGCTCTCCGATGCCATCGCGGACTATGCGCGTGCCAGCGTATTCGCGCCGGCGGTTGCGCTCGTCGTGCTCTTCGCCGGTTCGCCGGGCGGGGTGCAGTCGTCACTCTCGTTCATCGAGCGCGTCGCTGTGACGTTCGTTGTTGGCGTGGTGCTCGGGCTGGTGGCCGCTCTGCTGCTTGGTCGCGAATTTCGGCGCGATGAAAGCTGGGGAATTCTCCTCGGAACGTCCCTGCTCGGCATGGGCATCGCTGCGCGCCTTAGCCTGAGCGCCGTTGCCACCACATTCTTCGTGGGATTGACCGTCGCGCTGGTGTCTCCGCACCGCAGCGACCTGAAAACGATGGCCGCACCCACCGAGAAGCCGGTCATGCTTCCAATCGCCGTTTTGGCGGGCGCGTCCGTACACCCTGCGGCGAGCCCCTATGCGCTGGTTTTGGTAGTCGCCGGTTTGTTTGGAAGGATTGTCGCTGAGCTCGTGCGAGGCACGGTGCTCGGCTGGTTCAGCCCGAGCGCGCGGCGTGCCGGTCCATTGCTCGGTCTAGGCATGGTTTCGACGGGGGTCTTCAGCTTGGCTACTGCCGTCGCGCTCGAGCTACGCTTGCCACCAGCGCTTGGCGCGAGTGTCCTCACCTACGCGACGGCTTCTCTGCTGGTGGGTGAGTTGCTGGGGCCGCTGTTGTTGCGGCGCGCGCTGATGCGCGCAGGTGAGATCATTCCCGGTGAGACCCAAACGCCTCCGCCGCCCAGTGTGGATCCGAGCCGCACGCGCTCGCCGGAGGCACAGTGAGCGGGCATGGCGCTGCCTCGCCCGCCAAGGGCGTCGTCACGCGCTTGGTGCAGGCGACCGCGCTCGCCGTGATCGTGGCTCTTTTGTACGCCGCCACGCGCAGCACCCCAGAGTTCGAGTCCCGGCTCGATAGCGTCGCCGCCGTCGGCTTCTTGCTGCTCGCCGGAACGCTGATGAGCGAGCTACTCGAGACGCTCGGTCTACCCCATCTGTCCGGTTATTTGCTGGCGGGCATCCTCGGCGGCCCGCATCTGATGAAGCTCGTCGACCATCACACGGTCGAGCAGCTCTCGCCCGTGAATACCTTGGCGCTGGCCCTGATCGCCATCGCCGGTGGCGCAGAGCTGCGCATCGACACACTGCGAGACGTGGCGCGCAGCGTTGCTTGGGCCCTCTTTCTGCAATGCGCGATCGGTTTGGTGGTGGTCGCCGGCGCGTTCATCCTCCTCTCGCGCTACGTGCCGTTTGCCGCGGGTATGGGCGTCGGGCCGCTCTCGGGCGTGGCGCTACTCTGGGGCACGCTGGCGGTGAGCCGCAGTCCTTCCGCGCTGCTCGGCATTTTGGCTCAGACCCGCGCCAAAGGCCCCGTGGCCACGTTTTCGCTCGCCTTCGTCATGGCGTCCGACGTGGTCGTCGTCGTGATGATGGCCTTCGTCATCATGCTGGCTCGCCCGCTGATCACCCCGGGCGGCAGCATCTCGCTCGACGACTTCAACGTGCTCGGTCACGAAATCTTGGGCAGCGTCGCACTCGGCACCACGCTCGGCCTAATTTTAGC
>JAEUAF010000578.1 GCA_019695485.1 Sorangium sp. | reverse complement strand
ACGCTGGTTTGGTACTCGCAGTTGCCAGCCTGGGTGAACGCGCTCACGGGCGAGGACGCGGTGCGCGCCGCCATGACTTCGCACATCGAAGGCGTGATGTCGCACTTCGAGAGCTCGTTTCCGGGAGCGGTTATCGCGTGGGATGTGGTCAATGAGGCGCTCGATCAGCCTGCCGGCAGCGTCGTACTGCGCGACAATGTCTTTTTCCGGGAGCTTGGCGAGGGCTACATCGCCGAGGCTTTCGAGATTGCGCATCGGGTCGATCCGGACGCGTTGCTCTTTTACAACGACTACGGGATCGAGGGGCTGAGCGCCAAGGCCAACGCCGCCTTCGAGCTCGTCAAGGGCTTGGTGGACGCGGGTGTACCGATTCATGGCGTTGGGCTGCAGATGCACACGAACTCCGATAACCGAGGGCCGACTTACGACGAGCTCAAGAGCAATATTCAGCGCTATGCGGATCTCGGTCTGCGCGTGAATATCACGGAGATGGACGTCAACTTGTGCACGCTGTCAAACGACGAGTTTGCGCTCGAGGCGCAGCGTTTTCGCTACAATCGCATCGTGGCCACCTGTGTCGCCTCCGAGGCGTGCGATTCGGTGGCGCTGTGGGGCTTGTTCGACAAGGCGTCCTGGCTCAATGACACTGCGAGTTGCGCGCAAGCAAGCTACGCGGCGAAGCCGCTCGCGTTCGCCGACGACTATTCGCCAAAGCCCGCCTTTTGGGGCATTTACGACGCGCTGCTCGGCTGCTTCTACGACTGACCGAGTCCGTACGCGCGGACTGGCGGCCGACTCGCAGCAAGCAACGCTTGGCGCGCTCAGAGCGGCGTCACGCAAATCCCAGGCGCGTCGGCGGCGAAACAGCTTGTCCCGCACGGACAAAGCTGGGGTCTGTAGCAGTTGTCCCCGATCGCGCAGTCGCGATCCGACCAGCAGGCGCTCGCGCTGCCCTGTTTGCAAACGCCGGACACGCACATGCCTGCGCCCTTGCAATCGCCATCGGTCTTGCAACAACCTTGTCCCGCGGGCACACAGCGCCCGGGCGCGTCGCGGCCCGAGCAGTCGGCCGCGCACCCGCATACGAACGCTCCCGAACAGATTTCGTTCGTGGCGCAGGCGTCGTCGCGCCAGCAAAAGTCGGGACTCGGCTGTTCGCAAATGGTGTTCACGCAGATCCCGGGCGCGCACTGGCTATCGCTCGTGCAGCAGGCCGGAGGGGTCGGCGGCGTGATGGATATTTGCCAGCGCTCAGCGACGCACTGGCCGACGTAGAGTGGGCCGTCCACGGGGCGCCGGTCCCAACGGCAGCCGCCCGACGGGAGCTGACACGGTGGGCAAGCGTCGCCATTCTGCGGGACGACGTCGGGACAAAGCCGCACGAGACAGGGCGGGCACAGCGCGTCGCCCCACTGGCCGTTTTTGCAAGAGTAGGTGCATGCGCAACAGCCGCCCACGGAGCATTGCGCGTTCTCGGTGGCGCACGTTGCGCCGGGTACGCACGCCGTCATGCCGCCCGCCTCACCGCCGGAGCTGGACCCCGCGCCGCCTGTCCCTGTGCCAGCTGTGCCAGGACTTCCTGCAGCAGCGGTCATGCCGGCTTTGCCGCCTTCATTCTGGCCTCCGGCGGACGCGCCCCCGCACGCGAGGGGACACGCGAGCAGTGCGAGGATTGTCGCGATTTTCGGGGAGCGAGTCGGCGAGCGCATCCTCGCTCTTCAGCAACCGCCGTGCCACTGGTGCTTGGTTGCGCGCGGCGTGTGGTGTGCCTGGCACGCTTCCTGCGTAACTCGGGAAGACACCGACGTGCGTGTGTCAGGTTGTGCCGTGGTTGAGGGTGCTGCGGTTGTGGATGGAGGATCATCGTGAGATCTATTGGATCGGTTTCTGGGGTGAAGTCGGGCGCGTTGTGGAGCGCGAGCGTTGCGCTCCTGCTTGGCTGCTCCGCAAATGATGGGCAAAACACGGAGCCCGCGAGTCGCGCACAGGAAGCGTTGCGGCGCCCCGCTCCCGCAGTCAGTGCGTTCGGTCGACACCGGCCAACTCCACCGCCCCCTCCGGTGCACGGCCATGGGAAATGCCCTGGCCCTGGCAGCGCTGGCAGTGGCTCCGGGGGCAGTGCGAGTACTGGAAGTGGCCTAGGCGGCGCGAGTTCGTCCGCTGCCGCGAGTGCCATGGGCGGCGCTACTTCGAGCAATGGCGCTGGCGGAAGTGCGGTGGCGGGCTCGGGAGACTTCGGCTCTGGTGGCAACGGCCCCGCTGGCGTTTGCGGCGATGGAATCGTCTCCGGCTTCGAATCTTGCGACGACGGCAACCTCATTGCCGGTGATGGTTGCGACGCGAGCTGCGGGATCGAACCCGGTTGGACCTGCCCGTCACCCGGCCAAGCCTGTCGACAGCCGAGGTGCGGCGATGGCTTTCAGGACTCGGCCTTTCTGGGTGACAGCGGCAGCGGCGGCGCGTCCGGCGCTGTGACGAACGGCGGCGCGTTCCCCGTGGCTGGCGCCAATACGGCAAGCGGCGGCGTGGGTCCGGCGAGTGGCGGCGTCGCGAACACCGGTGGCAGCGCCTCCTACTATTTCGAAGCCTGCGACGACGGAAATACGGTCGATGGCGACGGTTGCAGCGCGACCTGCAACATCGAACCTGGCTGGCAGTGTTCGACGCCCGGCGTCGCTTGCTACCAGCCTGCTTGTGGAGATGGCCGCGTGGACGTCATCTTCACTCCAGATTCGGGCGGCAGCTCGTTTGGTGGCGCGGCGAGCGGAAATGGCACCGGCGGCGCGACCGGCGGCACGTGGATCTTCGACCAGTGCGACGACGGCAACAAGCTGAGCGGCGACGGTTGCGATGCCTCTTGCCAGCTCGAATCGGGCTTCGTTTGCGAAAATCCGGGCCTCGCCTGCCGGCAAGTGCGGTGCGGCGATGGCATCGTGGACTTCATCCCGGGCGCTTCGGGCGGAGCGTTCGGAAGCGGCGGCACATCCAGCGCGGGAGCGCCTGGCGCCACGGCTGGCAATGTCGGCGTGGCTGGTGGGTTCTCCGGGAGCGGGGGTTCTGGCGGTGGCGGCGCCTTCGAGGAATGCGACGATGGCAATCTGGTCCCGGGCGATGGCTGCACCGCCAGCTGCGAACTCGAGCCCGGATGGTCGTGCGCAACTGGCACGTGTCGCCTTGCGGTGTGTGGCGACGGCATCACTGACTACCCGCTCGAACAGTGCGACGATGGCAACAACGTCGATACCGACGGTTGCAGTCATTGCACTTATGTGTGGGGTGGTGGCGCGAGCAGCGGAGGCGCGCCTGGCTTCGGCGGGGCGAGCGGACGCTAGTGCCGCGCGCGTGAGATAGGGTGACCCGCGCGCGCCGCCTGCGGGCATCGCTAGGCGACCCGCGCGCCGCTTGCGGCATCGAGCAGACGCCCCGCTCGCTCATTCGAGCGGGGCGTCGCCAGTGCCGAGGAAGCCCGCGGCGGCTACTTGCAGCCGCAAGGCGGCTTGCTGGCGGCGGCATAGAAGTAATACGTCGCCGTGTAATCCACGTCTGAAAGCGTGCCGACGTGATCGGCGTCGCAGCCCGTGGTTGGCGCGAGGCCGCCCACTGTGTCGAGGCGTTGCACATACGTGATGTTCGCCATGCGACCGGCGCCGGTGTGAGACGTCGCTTGCAGGAGCAGCCACGGGATGGCGCTCGCGTCTGGTGTAAACCCGGCGAGCTTCGTGCCCACCACTTGACTGCCATCGTTGGCTTGCCAAGTGGGTCCTTTGAAGTGCGTGCCTGCGACGTGACCGTGATGCTCGTAGAGGGTCGCGCTCGGCTCCTGGAACACCCAGGAATAGCTCGTGCCGCTGACTTGGCAGGCGTAGATCTGAACGCCAATGGCATCGAGTTTGAACGCGAGGTTGTTGCCGGCCGGCACGGCGAGGCTCGGATCGGGCACGGCCGGCGCGCATTTGCTCGACAAAGCGTCGCTGGTCGAATCGACGCCCTCGCTCGGGGCCGACGAGCAGCCCGCAAGGGAAAGCGCGAGCCCGAGGATGACGCTTGAGAGACTAAATTTGACTGCTTGCATGAGTTTTTCCATTGGGCGCAACGTGCGCCGCTTGCGAGATTGCGTTGAGGAACGTGACGGGCCGCCGCGGCTTGCCCCCGCTGTCGGACCCCGTGCCAGCCCCTTTTGCAGTCGCCATGCCAACGAGTTTGGCGTGCGCTGGGGACTCGAGGTTTGTCCTCAACGCCGCATTTTCTCGCGGGAATGGGACGCGGTGAGCCGACTCTGCGCAAGGCGCTTGCGCAAGCTGCGCCCTCCCTTGCGCAAGCGCCCAATGTCGTTGCTCAAACGCGCTTGCGTGGCCGCGGGAGCCCCAGGGCTGTGAGGCGGTACACCAGCGTGCGCCGCGAGATCCCGAGCTTCTCGGCCGCGAGGCTCTGGTTGCCCCCTGTTTCCTCCAACGCGGCCTGGATTCGTTTGCGCTCCAAGTCGTTCAACTCGCGTTGCAAGGCCTCGCGGCGATCAGCGTGAGGTTCACCCGGCGCGCCTTGAGATGCGCCGAGCTCGACCGCGGGCTGCGATGAGCGCGAGCTCGTGCCGCCGTTCACGAGTTTGGTCGGCAAGTGTTCAGGCAGTAGCGAATTGCCCTGACAGAGCACGATTCCGCGTTGAATGACGTTCTTCAATTCGCGTAGGTTGCCCGGCCACGCATAGTTCTCCAAGATTGCGAGGCACTCGGGCGACAGTGTGAGCGTTTCGGCTCGCCCGAGCTCCGCGCAAAAGCGCGCCAGGAATACGCGGCAGAGCGCGGCAATTTCCGAGCGACGCGCTGACAACGGCGGAATCGTCAGGCTGATCCCGTTCAGGCGGTAGTACAGATCTTCGCGGAAGCGGCCTCGAGCGACCTCTTCTTCGAGGTTGCGGTTGGTGGCCGCCAGGAAACGCACGTCCACGTCGCGCTCCGCTCGCCCGCCGACACGCAAGAGCTTTCGCTCCTCCAGAACACGCAGCAGCTTGGCTTGGATGGCGAGCGTCAGCTCACCCACCTCGTCGAGAAATAGCGTACCGGAGGAGGCGGTTTCGAGAAGCCCGACGCGCGCCGAGAGCGCGCCCGTGAACGCGCCCTTTTCGTTCCCGAAGAGCTCGGCCTCGAGGAGCGACTCGGTCAGAGCGCCGCAGTTGATGGCCACGAAGGGCCCCTTGCTGCGCGCCGATAAGGCGTGGACGGCGCGCGCCAGCACCTCTTTCCCGACGCCCGTTTCGCCCAGGATCAGCAGGTTGATGTGGGTCACGGCAACGCGCGCGGCTTGTTCGTACAAAACGCGCATCGCCGGATCGAGCACGATCACTCCATCGGCCGCCGAAAGGCCGGGTACGGGCGGCACTTCGGTGCGTTCGTGCACGCCCTCGATCGCGGCGCGCGCGCGCTTCGCGAGCTCCTCCGTACGGCGCAGTCGAGTCTGCACGGCCTCGAGCAGCTCTGCCAACGAGAATGGCTTCGTGAGGTAGTCGTCCGCACCCAAATTCATGCCCAGGCGCATGTCCGCCCGCTCGGCCTTGGCCGTCAGAAAGATGAACGGGATATGGGCGGTTCTTGGCGCCTCGCGCACGGTCTTCAGGACCGCGTAGCCGTCCTTGAGCGGCAACATGATGTCGCAAATGATGAGCTCCGGATTGCGCGCGTTGGCGAGCGCGATACCCGCCTCCCCGTTGTCGGCGGTGCTTACCTCGAAGCCCTCCTCGCTCAGCAGTTCGGCCACGTTGCTGCGAATCACCGCGTCGTCTTCGATGACGAGAATCCGGGCGGGTCGGGGCGGCGCTGCGCTCGTCATGCCGACTCCGCCATGGGGTTACGCTCCCGCACGCGAGGCAGGCGCACCGAGAAGGTCGTCCCCTGTCCTAGGCGGCTGTGAACTTGGATGCTGCCGCCGAGCGCATCCACCGCCTGGCGCACCACCGCGAGCCCGAGCCCGCTGCCCTTCACCTGCCCAACATTGGTCCCACGTCGAAAGCTATCGAAAAGCCGTGGTAGCTCGGCCTCGTCGATGCCGATGCCTCGGTCTTCGACCTGAATGTGCAGCTGCTCGGGAGCGCAGGTAACCTCTACGTTCACGCCGCTGCCGGGGGCGGAGTACTTCATTGCATTGCCTATCAAGTTGGAAAGCAGTCGAGTGAGCAAGCGCTCATCCGATACGACATTGACCTCACCCGAAAGCGACAGGCGAATCGGCTGCTCCCCCGCGTAGCCGAGCCGCGCCGTTTCGGCGACGCCCCGGCATAGTTCTGCCAAATTCAGCGGTCCCAAGCTCGGCTTCAGCATGCCGGATTCCCCGCGGCCGATCAGCAAAATCTCGTCGAGTAGGTGAATCAGGCTCTGCGCGGCGACTCGGATTCGAGATTGGTGCTCGGCGCGACGCTCGGCATCCCAGCGTATTCCATATTGATCCAGGAGCTCCGTCGAGGAGAGGATAACGCTCAGCGGCGTGCGAAATTCGTGGGAGGTCATCGCCACGAATCGCGTCTTCATTTCGCCGAGCTCGCGCTCCTTCTCCCGCTCCCGCGCGAGGGCTTGGTTCGCCGTGCGAAGCTCGGTCGTCGCGCGCTCGAGTGCGCGACCGCTGAGGCGGATGCGCACGATCACCTCCGTCAGGCCGAGCGCTACCAGCGCCAACGCCAAGCCGAACAGCGTGCGCTGTGCGAACAGGCTCGCGGTGAGCGCGGCCCGATAGTGATGCGCGTAGCGATCTTCGAGTTCGCGAGCTCGCGCGTTGAATGGCAGCGCCAGAAACTCGCGCACGAACTCGTCCACCACGGGTCGCTCCGTATTCACGACTCCGGCATGGCGTCGAAATAGTGCCACCTCGCGCGCGGGCGCCGAGCTTGCGCGCTGCAAGCGCTCATCGAGCAGCGCGAGCGCTGCCGAAAGCTCGCGTTCGGTGTCCTGGCTGTTGCGTGCGCTTTCGGGCAACAGCTCTGCGAGCGTCGCGTCCACACGGCGGTTGAGCTCCGGATCGAGCGCGCCAGTTTGGAGCAGCGCGCCGAGCGTGACCGGCATCAGCCGCTGCGAGTTTCGGAGCACCGCATTGTGAGTCTTGAAGCGCTCGAGTCGCTCGGATTTCTCGGCAAGCAGGCGGCTGAGCTCACTCAGTCGTTGGTTGAGCTCCGTCGTGCCCGCGTCCCCCAGAAAGCCGGGAATGTCGGCGAGCGAGTGCAGGAGTCTCGTCAGCGTCGTCGTGCCGCGCACCAGGCCGTCGTAGTGCATCACGAGACCCGAGCGGGACTTCAAGAGCTCCTCACTCAACAGCGCGTCGGTCGCTTGGAGCTGGCGCAGGTTCTGACTGTAGTTGAGCTCGCGGGCGTGGTCGACGGCGTGCCGAATCGTGTAGTGGCAGACGCCGCCAAATGCGAGGGCGCTGAGCAGCGTGGCCGCGCGCAGGATCGAGAGCGGGTTCATGGCGGCAGGCCCCGATACTCTCCGGTGAGCGACTCCAAGAACGCAACGATCTCAGCCACTTCGCCTGGCGCGAGATCGCGCCCAAGCTGGTAGCGTGCCATGATCGACACGGCGTCTTGTAACGTGGCGGCCGAGCCATCGTGCAAGTAGGGCGCGCTCAGCGCGACGTTTCGCAGGCTCGGGACCCGGAACACATAGCGATCCTCTTCGCGACGGGTCACGGAGAAACGACCGAGATCCGCGTCGCTAGTGCTCGGATGATCCCGGAAATAGTCGCGCATCACGCCGAGGCGCTCGAACATGTTTGCGCCGACGGCCATGCCTTGGTGGCAACTACTACAACCGTAGTTCTTGAAGAGCTGGTAGCCGCGCTCGGCAGAGGGTGAAATCGCCCGTTTGTCTCCGCGCAGCCAGCGGTCGAAGGGGGCGTTCGGCGTTACCAGCGAGCGTTCGAATTCAATCAGCGCGCGCCGCGCGTTGTTTTCGCTCACACCATCGGAGAACACCCGATCGAAGTGAGCCTTGAAGGTAGTCGATGCGGCCAGCCGCGCGACGACTTTGCTCCAATCCGTCCCCATCAACTTGGGGTTTTTGATCAGGAAATCGAGATGCGCATCCAGTGACTCGAAGCGCCCCGTCCAGCCGAGTCGATAGAAGAAGCGCACGTTGAACAGCGACTGCGAGTTCGTTGCCGTGCGCGGCCGCTCGGGGATCTCCGAAAGCGGCTTGCCATCTGCGAAGCCGCGATCGGCCGCGTGACAGCTGCCGCAGGAGACCCGCCCATCCTGCGAGAGCACGGGGCTGAAGAAGAGTGCTTGCCCCAACGTGGCGAGCGGAATGTCGACGGCGACATCGAGCGGCACCGGCAGCAGCGGTTCCGTCGACGGCAGCGCTTCCGACGAGGCGGCTTCACTCGAGGCGACGCCCCCGTGGCGCGCAACGTCGGGGGCGCTGCAGGCACAACTCATCACCACGCACCAGCGCAAGTACCGCCGCAAGATGCAGCGGCGCCAGCGCGTGCCGCCAGCAGCGCCCAAGGCGGCTGGCACGCGGCTATCCGGGGCGAGTCGGCGGGCTCCGCGGCCCGCCTTGGTGTTGGTTAGCCGCGCAGCGGCAGTCGTCGCCATAGGCAAGGGCTTCGGTCTTAGCAGCCCTGTCTATGCCTTGGAATATCGCGCGCCGCACGCGACCAAGGATGGTCATTATTTCGGACTCGGCGAGTGTTTCGAGCGGCTCAGGGGGAGCCGCCCGCAGGGCTGGACGTCGCGCTGGCTCCGCCGGCACCGGACTGCTCCGGGTGTTCGACCCCGATCCCAATGCTGATGTCGCCGTGCCGAAACGCGAGCACCGTGCCGCCAACGCCGAACTCGTAGAATACCGAGGTCGTTTGGCCCTGATAGACATACGCATATTGCGTCGTGCTCGAGAGCAGCACAGCTTGCCTGACGCGTTCGCTACCCGACGCGGTGACGTGCTCGATGTACCAGGGGCGCGAGCTATCGAATGTCACGTAGTACGTGCCCGGCACGACTCGGCGAGTAATGACGGAGGCGTCCGGAGCGCTTTCGGTGGTGAGCCACTCAGCATGATAGTAGCCAGTGTCTGCTGACCCACCGGCTCCTCCCTGTGACGTCGGGAACGAGTAGTCGAGATACCCTTCGAGATAGAAGGCGGCGTCTCTCAATCGGTAGAGCTCGCCGGCGTTGTCGGTTGCCGTCAACGCGAGCGACAGGGTGCCGACCTCCACGGACTGAGAATGGTGCTGGTCGGTCCCGCTACACGCATAGATGGTCAGACCCACGAGAGGGGCCATCTGTTTCCACAGCTTCATTTGTCGTTCCTCCCAACGGCTGAGGGTCGCCTAAAGCGTGAACGCGACCGTCACCACGCAAGGGGAGACGGTCCGCGCTCACAAATCTGGCCACCGAACGCAGCGCACGCGCTGCAGATGCCGAGGAGAGCAACGGGCGTGCCGACCCGAGGTGGCGGCTCAATCGCCCACGTTTCGACGCTCCAAGCGGCGGAGGGCGCGATAACTCGGCACAGCATGACTCAAAATGGCACCGCTCGTGGCGCTGCGATTGTTGTGAGTGGCGCCCATTCGCTCCCGCCAGACCTCGGCCATGGCTCGGTCGGTGTCCACGGAGTCGACTCCTTCAGCCAGGCAGGGGGACTGATCGTTGTCAGGCGCGGCAGCCGAGCGGCCGACTGGACCTCCTTGAACGTTCGGGTGCGCGGCCGTTCGGAGGTTGGCCCGCGTTGGCACTAGTTGCCTGCTGCTCCGAGCGTTGCGGAACCTACCCGCGAATGCTGTTCTCCTCTCGAATGTTGTCGCTAGTCTTTGGTGTCAGTGTCGGTTGCTTGGTGGTTTCGGGGTGCAAAGGTCCTGACCTCGGCACCGCTCCGACCAATTGTTCGACTCAGGCGGTTGACGAAGGTGAGTCGCCTTTGATGGAGCCCGGAGGCAATTGCGTCCAGTGTCATTCTGACTATGACGGTCCAAGCTTCACGTTTGCCGGCACGGTGATGGCGTCGCTGCATGACGACACGAACTGTGCGGGCGTGGCGGACGTCGTCGTGCGCATCAAAGGCGCTGACGGCCGTCAGATCGAGCTCACGACGAACAAGACCGGCAACTTCTACTCGAAGGTTTCGTCGAGCTCGATCACGTTCCCGTACACCGCGGAAGTCGTGCGCAACGGCACGACCGTCGCCATGCTCACACCCCGCTCCAAGTCAGAGACGAACTGCGCGAGCTGCCACACCGCGGCCGGGGCCAACGCAGCGCCGGGCCGCATCGTCGCTCCCTGACGCACGCGGACGCTGCGTCGAGCCGCGCTTCGGCACCGGCTCGGCGCGGGTTTAGCCGCGACTTGTAATGCGAGCCAGCACCGCCCGCGCAGTGCTGGATAGGCCGTCTGCATCGAGCGCGGCTTCGAGTCCGCGAGCGACGCGCGTAAGTTCGTAGGCCTGCTCGCGGGCTGCCTCGGAAAGATCGTGAAAGGCAGGTGCAAAGCGGATTTCACCCTGCGGACTGTGCTCGCGATGGGCTGACGTGAGCTGCTCGATGAGGCTCTCGTCGTCCATTTAGATCGGCCTCCGTGGGCTGTCGAATTCTACACCCGCGCGCTCGAGACACTCGAGCAAGAATTGGCGAGCCCGCCCGAAGTTTTTCAGAAACGTGTTGAGCTGCATGCCGAGTCGTTCAGCCAACGCCTCGTCGGGCTGGGTGCCACCGCTCTCCATACGACAGCGGAGCACGCTCGCGGGCTGCTTCGGCAACTTACCAACGCACTCGTGGATTACCGTGCGCAGCAGTGGATCGGTGAATGCGGGCTCCTCTCCGTCATCCGTCGTTGGCTCCTGAAGTTGTGCGCGCTCGAGGCGGCGGCTTCGACGCAGGTGATCGATGGCCAAATTGTGCGCAATTTGCACGCCGAGCCGCGCCAGGCTGTCACCCCGGGCATCGGCTCGCACGCGTGGGGCGACCTGCCAGAGTCGGAGTAGCGTCTCTTGCAACACGGCCTCTGTGTCGACGAAGCGCGCGAAGCGCTTCAAGCTGAGCCGGATGCGCGGCTCGCCGTGGGCTAGCCAGCTCGCGAACGCCTGCACGTCGCCGGCAGCGATGTCGGGGAGCAAGGCGTCGCGAGCTTCAGCGGTCATGGTTCGGCTTACTCAGGGAAGCGCACGAATCGCGTGGCGCCTGCGAGCGCTATCCAAAGCGTGCGCGGCGCTGCCTTTCGGCCGCCCTTCAGGTTGCAAACGAGCCGAATTTCCTGGTCGGGGTCGAGCGCGCTGCTTTGCGTGCTGTGCCTCTTGTCGACCTCGAGTCGCTGTACTGTGCCGTCGGCGAATTCGACTGCGACGGAGTCGGGCAACTCCCAGCGCGTCGCTTCCCCGCTCGCGAACGCTAGGACGAGAAGTAGCCCGGTGTGAAGGCGCACGGTGCCTTCCAATGCGTCGAGCGTTTGGACAGGCTGGTCTTGGTCAGAGATCTTCCCTCCCCACCTAAGCCTCTTCGGGGGCCCTAAGGATCGAATCGAGCCACTGCGCGTTTCGCTATCGGCGGGCGCAGGCGATCTCAGTGCAGGCGAAATCGCCCCGAAAAAAAGCTCACTCGGGCGTAGCCCGAGACCTACCGCCGAAACTCCGGCGGGGAGCTGTTGGGGCTGCTCTATGCGGCGCGTGGCGCGCGTGCCATCCACGGTGATGTGTTCGCTCACCGCGACCCAAGACGTGCGTCGGGTTGCGATCTGAAAATCGATGCCCAGGCGCTGAAGTTCCGAGTCTGCTTCGGACTCCGTGCGTTTGCCTGCCGCAAACTCGAGCTCGATGTCCTCCACCCGGTCGCGCGCGAAGAGCGCAGCAACGCGGGCGTCTCCGCTGCCAGGCGCGCGCGGCGGGACTTGCAATTCCTGCACGAACGCGCCGTCCGGCTTTTCCCCGATCACTACCAGACTTCCGCCCTCGGCACGGAGCGCGACGGGGACCAACACGGGAGCGCCGCTGTAGAGGTCGAGCGGACGCGCCACGCGTTGTGCGAGCGCCGTACCGCTCAGTCGCAGGTTCACCACGAGCGGCGCCGCGGTCCTCGCGAGCAGGCGAGCGCACGCCGACGCGACGTCTTCTCCGGGCGTGACAACGACACACGCGCCGCGCCCCGCGCGCGCCGCGGGCTGGAG
>JAEUAF010000537.1 GCA_019695485.1 Sorangium sp. | reverse complement strand
ATCCGCCAAGTCGTCGGGGAGGGCGCCGTACGCATCGGGGCCTTCCGGCGGGTATTCCTTGGTGGCGTCGATGTCGACAGCGCCGCCGTACGGGTCGGCCGTGTGCGTGGCCTGCGTTTCCGCGCTGGGCGTTGTGGTGGAGTAGCCGGTGGCCGACGCTGCGGCAGCAGCAACCTGGGCGAACGGATTCACGGTGTTCGAGCGAACCAGGCCGCGCAGCTCGTTGAGGCCGCCGTGTAGGCCTTCGGCCCGCAGCAAGTCGTCGATGCCGCTTTGGGTCCGCATGTCGTGCACCATGTTGCGCGCCTTGCGAATCCACTGCCCCAAAGTGCGCAGCACGCCGGGCAACTTTTGCGGACCCACGGCGACCAGCGCAACCACGCAGATCAGCATGAACTCGCCAAAGGAAAAGCCGAACACGCAGGGAAGCTAGCTTTCCCCTGCGGTCGTGGCAACCGGCTGAGTCGGTGCAGCCTCACCGCGCTTGTGCCCCAGCGTCGGAGGTTTCGCATCCGGACGGACGCCGCAGGCAGTTTCCCCTTGTGGCGGGTGCTTCTGAGGGACGAAGTCGCCTTTTTGGCCTGCGCACGGAAGAGACACAATAAGCTCGGCCGGTGCTTTGGGTCCTTGCTCTAGCCGTTATCGCCCCCACCGTCCTTTTCTACTTTGTCGTCGTAAAGTCGAGCGATCGCTTCGAACCGGAGCCTCTTTGGCTGCTGGCTGCGGCATTCCTGTGGGGCGCGGTGGTTGCAACGTTGCTCGCGATTCTGGGCAACGCGGTGGGCGAGGGCGCGGTCAGCGCCGCGCTCGGCGGCCATTCGGACAAGGCGGACATCGAGCGCTGGACTGCCTCATTCGTGGCGCCTTTCGTCGAGGAAACCACCAAGGGGACCGGGCTCTTGCTGCTGTGGGCGGTTTCGGCGCTCGCCCTTCGCGAGCTCGACGGGGCGCTCGATGGCGCCATTTACGGTGGCGTGATTGGCCTCGGCTTCACGCTCACCGAGGACGTGCTCTATGTGGTGCGAGCTGGAGAGCAGGGGGGGGTCGGCGCGTTCTTCGGTGTCTTCGTGCTGCGCACCGTGCTGTCCGGTCTCGGGCATGCCTCGTTCACTGCGATGACCGGTCTAGGAGTGGGGATTGCGGCCGAGGCGCGTTCCGGGCCGCTGAAGTTGGTGGCCCCGATCGGGGGCTGGGTGGCGGCCGTGGGCCTGCACTTCGTCCACAACTTCCTGGCCACGTTCTTGAACGACGGCGGAGCCGCGATCGGCATCAAGCTGCTGGTCTTTTGGTGCTTCGACTTTCTGTTCTTTCTCGTGATTGTGGTGCTCGCCCTGCGCGATCGCGCCATCGTGCTGCGCGGCTTGGTCGACGAAGCTGGCCGGCTGCTGCATCCGAAGGAATTCGCGCGAACCACGAGCCACTGGATGCTCGTCCCGCTCTGGAATTGGTTTTCGCTGCTCTCGAGCCCCTCCGGCTACGCGAAGAGCCGGCAGAAGCAGCTCGACCTCATCGAGCTCGCGTTCATCAAGCAACGCCGCCAGCGTGGCGAGGATGATGCGGCCCTACACCGGAGCGAACAGGCTCTGCGCGAGCGCATCTGGCGCGCCAATCAGGCCGGGATCTTCATCGGCCCTCGCTGAACCCGCGGCGGGGGCGTCCCGCTCAGCCCGCGCCTTTGAGCAGATTGCGCGCAATCACGAGTCGCTGAATCTGGCTCGTGCCTTCGTAGATCTGGAGCACCTTGGCGTCGCGCATCAGCTTTTCTACGGGGTAGTCCCGCACGTAGCCGTTTCCGCCGAAAACCTGCACCGCGTCGATCGCGCTCTGCATCGCGCGATCTGCGCCGAAGGCCTTCGCATAGCTCGACACGATGGGATCGCGCACGCCATTGTCGAGATTCCACGCGGCTTTCATGTACAAAAGGCGCGTCGCCTCGGCGCCGATCGCCATTTCAGCCAGCATGGCTTGCACGAGTTGATGCTCACCAATGGCCACCCCGAACGTCTTGCGTTCGCGCGCGTAAGCCACGCTTTCGTCGAGGCAGCGCTGCATGAGGCCAGTGGCCATCGCGCCGATGTCGGGGCGTGTCTGGTTGAATGTCTCCATCGCCAGTCGGAAGCCTTCCCCCTCGGGGGCAAGCAGGTTGGCCTTGGGAACCTTTACCTCTTCGAAATGCACCGCCGCGGTGTCACTCGCGCGCTGACCGAGCTTGTCTTCGTGCTTACCGACCTTGAGCCCGGGGCTATCGCGGTCCACGATGAAGGCGGCGATGCCTTTGTGGCGCTTGCTCGGATCGCTGGTGGCGAACACCAAGTAGAAGCTTGCGAAGCTAGCGTTCGTGATCCAGCACTTTTCGCCGTTCAGCACGAAGTCATCGCCGTGTTGCGTATATGTCGTGCGCAGGCCGGCCACGTCACTGCCGCCGCTCGGCTCCGTCGTACAATAGCTCGCGAATAGCGGTGCCGCTGTCAGCATCCCGAGGTACTTCTTCTTCTGCTCGTCGTTTCCGGCCAGCAGAATCGGAGTCAACGCGAGAGTGTTGGCCAGCATGCTGGTCTGGATGCCCGTGCAGGCGTAGGCGAGCTGTTCGGCAACGAGCGCGTTATCCAGTTCACCGAGGCCAGGACCGCCGTATTCTGGTGGCACGGTCGCATTGACCAATCCGAGCTCGTGGGCGGCCTCGAACACGTCCTTCGGAAAGCGCGCTTCTCGATCGCACTCGGCGGCCACGGGGATGATGCGCTCGCGCGCGAAACGCCGGGCGGCGTCGACCAGGGATTTCTGCTCGTCAGTCAACGAAAAGTCCAGCATCGGCTCACTCCCTTGCGCGCCGCTTCAGGCGCTCGAACTCGGCGCGGACAGCGCGCGACCCCAACGTATACCCGATGATCACGCCGATCAGCGCGACCCCTGGAATGAAAATGATGTGCTCGAGCGTCATGCTCTCACCTACATTGCTCCGCGCCGCCGCCGGACGAACGCCGAGCGGCCCGCTACGTCCGCTTACTTGCGCCGAGCGCTCGATCGAGCTCGCCGAGGCGGGCTTCAATGCGCTGCTGCCGGCGCCAGCCGAGGACCAGAAATCCGATCAAAAGCGCCCACATGACGACGTAGGCGGTCACGAGCAGCGTGCTCGCGCTGGTCGTGTCACCGCCGCCTTGAACCGCGACGAACTCGGTGGCGCGGCCCTCCGGGGCGTTTTTTACTTCAGTGGTTTGCAAGGTAAATCTCCTGAGAGCTTAGCTGTCGAGCAGCCCGCGTGCTGCAGCCTCTTCTTCGCAGCGTGCCAGGCGCGAGCTCGAAAGCGCGAGTCGGGCGCGCGACCAGAGCAGCAGCGCGGCGAGCAAGGTCATTGCGAAAAATCCCATGATCAGCGCATGGCGCATGTCTGGGTGTCGAAGCCCTCCGCCGCCTTGCGTGATCACGGTGGGGTGATTGCCGCCCCATTTTCTAACGGAATAGTGAATGATCGGCAGATTCACGGTGCCGAGCACACCGAGCGCCGCCGCAAAGCGCCGCTCCGCATCGCCGTTTCCGCCGAAGGCGCGCAAGACCACGACGGAGACGTAGATCAGGAAGCTCAGCAGCGTCGTGGTGAGGCGCGGGTCCCAGGTCCAGTACACGCCCCAAGCTTTCTTTGCCCACAGTGGGCCGCTTGCCAGCATCATGGCGCCGAACAGCACCGCACACTCCGCACCCGATTTCGCCCAAGCGTCGCGAGAATCTCGCGGCCCAGCGAGGTACAGCGCGCTCGCTACGAAGCACACCGCGCCGGACAGGTACATCGCGTAGCCCGCTGGTACGTGGAAATAGAAGATCTTCTGGGCGAGACCGCCCGCTTGCAGCTGCGCGGTCGGCGTCTTCATGAACACGAAGACGATGAGGTACGCGAAGGTTGCGAAGGTGAAAGCTGCGACCAGGTCAAAAGCGCGGCGACGCACGCCGCGAGACTAGCACCATCGACGCCCCAGAACCCAGGGGCTGCCTTGGTACTTCGTAGTCCCTGGCACGCGTCAGCTCGGGTGTTCAGGGCGCTCGCACGCCCGTGCCACAAGTCCGACGCCCTTGGCCCGTCGGCTGGCGAAATAGGCGGCAAGCGTGGATCCGCACTCCAGAGCTCGAAAATCTGACGTAGCGGCGCGCCCTGGCGGAACTAAATCTTGCAAGTTGCGAGCGCCAACAGCGCCGCGATCTTGGCCTGGAGGACTTGGAACTCCTTGATCGCGAAGTCCAACTCCGCCTGGCGCAGCCGCTGCGAGGCGACCACCAGGTCGAGGCTCGTGCCGGTTCCACTCATATAGGCGATCTGCGTGAGGCGAGCGGTCTCGACGGCGATGTCCCGGCTCTTCTCCGAGACAGCGCGGTTCGATTCAGCCACCCGCACACCGCGCACGGCCTGAGTGACCTGTACCAGCGCCTGGCGTCGCACATCGGCCAAGTGTTGCTCGGCGATCGTGAGGTCGGCTTTGCGTGCCGAGCGCGTCCCGTAGCGGAGCCCGCCGTCGTAGATTTGGAAGGTGAGGAGGCCTCCTATCACCCAGCTAACACTCCTGTTGTCAGGAGCGCTGTAATGGCTAGACCAGTAAGTCAACGTCGAGGTCGCATCGAGAGTCGGCACAAACGCGTAGCTCACCGACTCGACGTTACGCTTGGCGACGTGGACTGAGGCCCCGGCCGCGCGCACGTCGGAGCGCAGATCGATGCCGGCCTCGCGCGCGCAGCTGGTCTCAGCGTCCGCCGCCAGGGCGTCGAGCTGAATCTCGGGCGTGACACCCCAGGCGTCTGAGCTCCCGAGCAATTGGCCGAGCGCTTCTCGGGCGCGTTGCAAGTCCTCGTCGCTCTGGATGACGACAGCGCGCGAATCCGAGACCTCCTGCTCGATGCGCAGCACATCCACGCGGTTGGCGGCGCCGAGCGCGGCACGCCGGCGCGTGAGATCCAGGGTCGATAGCGTGCTTGCGAGCGAGACCCGGCTGACCTCTGCGAGGCGCTCTTTGGTGACCACGTCCACGATGGCGCCCGCCAGCTGCGCGACCTGCTGGCGTTCGACATCCTTCACGCCGAGACTGACACTAGTCACGTTGTCGTGTGCCGTCGCCGTATCGAACCAAGTCCGTGGCGCGATGACGGGGACGGTCACGCCGAGCGCCGCGTTCCAGCCCGCGCCCGGACGCGGCACCTCAATCGTTGGAGGAAAAGCGGATTGGCCTCGCAACAAGTGATCGAAAACGGTCCCGGTCGCCTTGATCTGGGGCAGTGCGGGCGAGCGCGTGACTTCGACTTGCGCTTGCGCTTGGGAAATCTGCGCACGCGCGCTCCTCAGCGCGGTCGAGTTTTGTCGCAAGAGACGGATGGCGTCCTGCCAATTTGCGAGTACGTGCGGCGGCGGATCGGGCAGTTTGAGCATTGCGTCGGTTTGCACCGGGAGCTCGGGCGCGCTGTGCTCTGTCGCCGCCGAGGCGGGCGGGACTGGCGCGCCGGCATCGGCTGCTTCGGCGCGAGTCGCCGTGACCCAGAACAGACTGCTCGAAACTGCGAAGGCCAGCCAATGGCGAGAAATCGGCATGGCCGCTGGATAGCACGGCTATTCAGGCGCGGATTTGCCTAGCCGTCCAAGGCTTGACGTTCAGGCGCTGGAATTAGAAAGCCAACCAGCGACGGTCGTGCGGGCCCGCTCGCGATCGCCCACGAAAGCATTTGTCAGTAGGCGCTCGGCCTCGTCGATTCGGCCGAGTCGTACGAGTGCGTGCGCGAGCGAGCTTGCCACTTCGGGCTCGTCAGGCATGCCGCGGAAGGCGCGGCGCAGGTGCGGAAGCGCGGAGAGTGGGCGATTGAAGGCGACGTCGAGCAAATGCCCAAGGTTGTGCTCGTGTTCAGCGGAGCTCGGACCGAGCTCGAGAGCGCGCCGATGGGCCCGCATTGCCGAGCGATAGTGGCCGAGCAAGGTGTGCGCGATCCCGAGCAGGCTATAGGTCTGTTCGTCCGGCCGACAGCGCAGCGCGTCCGAAGCCATTCTAGCGGCGAGCCAGGGTTCGCTTTCGAGCAGCATTGTCGCAAGCTCCACGCGGGCGAAGCGACGCTCTTCAGATCCTTCCGGGGCTTCGGCAACCAGTCGCCGCAGCATCGCGCGGAGCTCGCGCGCCGGGAAGCGGTGGGCCTTGGCCCACTTGACGTCTCCGACCAATCGCTCGAGCTCCAACGGCATCCGACCCACTCATTCTCGCTGAGTGGCGGGATTTTTCAAACGTCGTCTGCGTTTTCTTGCTCATCACCGGACGCGCGGTCGGGTCCACCCCCGCGGGAGAGCTCCGCCTTCACCGTGCGGCCAGCCACGGTCGCGCCGTCGAGCGCGGCCAATACGTGATCCACCTCGGCGACGTTTACAGCGACGAAGGTGTTGCGCTGACGCACTCGCACGTAAACGATGGCCTCTGCTGGCACGCCACGTGCTTCCAGAATGCGCTCGTAGTCGCTCGGCTTTGCGCCGTGCCGCCGGCCGACGCTGGCGTAGATCTCGGCGCTGTCGCCGTCGAGCGCGGGTGCACTTTCCGCCTCGGCGGACTCGACTGGGGGGCGCTCGCGGCCCGAACCTCTCGCAGTGTGGGTTCGGGGTTCCGACACCGACGCTTCCACGCTCGCGTTGACCGGCAACTCCGAAACCTCGTACTTCGGGAGCGGGGCTGCCTCTGGCATCGGCACCGCGTGTGCCACCGCCGATCGTACCGGGGTGGCGCGCTGCGGGGCAGGGGCGGCGACCCGCTCGGCCCGAGCTGGGGGCGCGGCGGCCGCCACGACTGGCGCCTCGGGCGTTGCTTTGCGATGCAGCGGGGCGCGTGTGGGCTGCGCTGGCTGCGCTTCAAGGGCTGCCGCGCGAGGGGGTTTTGCGCGACGCGTTGCCGTCGCATCCTCCTGGGCGTCAGGTCGAGCGCCGAGGTGATCTCGCAACAAGCCAGCTACGATGAGGTCGGCTTGCTCGTGGGTGAGCAGGCGCCGCGCGAGCGCCAGGTCGTCCGCGTGGGCTCGCCGACGACTGAAGCCTTCAGCAAACCACTGCACGAGATCGGTCTCGGCTCGCGTCTTGCGTTCGGTCGCACTCGGCAGCTGCCGCTCGATTGGCCTGAGCTTGTAAGTGAGCCGCAGGATGTACAGGTTCCCGATGTCGCTCGGCTCGATCAGCGAAATCGCATTGCCGGTACGGCCCGCGCGACCGGTGCGACCCGTGCGATGCACGTAGTTTTCTGCGGACTCGGGGAAATCGTGGTTGATGACGTGCGTGAGGTGCGAGATGTCGATGCCGCGCGAAGCGACGTCCGTGCAGACCAGGAAGCGTAGCTTGCCCTCGCGCGTGGCAGCCATCACCCGCTCACGGTCGTTCTGGGGCAAGTCCGCGTTCAACCAGTCAGCGGCGTAGCCCTGCTGATTGAGCTCGGCGGCGACGCGCTTCGTCTCGTCGCGCGTGTTGCAAAACACGATGGCGCTCTCGGGATTTTCGGTCTCGATGATCTGCACGAGCTCGGCCAATTTGTCGCCGCGACTCAGATAAACGTAGTGATTGATCTCGAGGGCGCCGATGTGGTCACCGCTCAGGGTCACGAACTCCGGGTTGCGGAGGCGTGTCTCTGCCATGCGCCGGATGTCGGCTGGCAGAGTGGCGCTGAAAAGCAGCGTCTGCTTCGACTCTGGCAGCTTCGAGAAGATCTCGTTGATCTGCGGCAAGAAACCCATCGAGAGCATTTCGTCGCTCTCGTCGAGCACGGCGACGCGCACGTTCGAAGGGTCCAAGGTGCCCCGACCGAGGTGGTCGAGAACGCGCCCCGGAGTGCCGACCACGATTTGAGCCCCTGCGCGAATCTGTTCGATTTGCTTGGGCATCGGGGCGCCGCCGTAGATCGCGACTACGCGCGTGCCGCGATATTTTGCGAGGGCGTCGAATTCTCGGGTGACCTGCAGCGCCAACTCGCGGGTTGGGCAGAGCACGATGGCCTGAACGTTGAGTTCCTTCTTGCGGACGATGGCGTCGATCAGGGGTAGGCCGAAGGCGGCCGTCTTGCCCGTGCCGGTCCGCGCTTGAACGACCAGGTCCTTGCCACGCGAGGCAGGCTCGAATACCGCGCGCTGTACCGGCGTGGGTTCGACGTAGCCCAAGTCGTCGATGGCACGCCGCAGCTCGGCGGACAGGGGCAACGTGTCGAACGTCGGCGGGGGGGCAGGCGGTGCGAGCGGGGAAGCTTCGGTTTCTAGTGCCATCTATCGGTCTTTTTTTGGTGCGTTCAAAACCCCGTATGGCCCGCGAATTCGCGGCGGATGGCGTCGGAGCGGCGCCTCTGTTTCGCCAAGGCTGAAGCCTCATACCGCACTGCGTGCTCTTCGGCATAGCGCAGCGCATCGAGGTCAGCGAGCGCCTGAAGCGCGGATGGGTCTGCTTTGCAGGACTCGTCAAGCGCGACCCGGCTCTGCCACTCGGGGAAAAGGCTGCGTCGGAACAAATCGAGCGCAGAGCGCTCGCCGCCCGTATCCGCAGCCGCTGCGAGCCTGGCGCGCCGCACCGCTTGGTCCAGGGCGACGATGCCGCCACGGCACGCGGGGTGGGACCCGTCGGCGCCGGGCCAGAAGACTTGGCGGAGGATCTGAGCGGTCCAGATCGCCGTTGCGCCTGCGACCGGGATCAGGAACGCGAGCAGACCGACTCTTCGCCCCAAGCGAGCGATCCGAGCGCGGTCCCGAGTCGACATAGGCCCCGCATTTGCCCGTATCTCGGCCGCCAGTCAAACGGCCGCAGGCGTCTGGACCTCGTGGCGTGCTTGTTTGCGCGAATTCCAGCCCGCTGAACGAGGCTCAGGGTTCGGCCGAGTGGCCTGTGAACGGGGCACAAAAACACCACGACGGCTG
>JAEUAF010000407.1 GCA_019695485.1 Sorangium sp. | reverse complement strand
GCTCACTCGATATGCCGAATCGCGCCGCGGACGCGCGAAAAGCCCTGCGTGCGCTGGTGGAAAAGCACTCGAGTGCAGCCGCCGAAGCACGGGCCGCGCTGGCGTTCATCGGCGACCGGAGTGTGGTTCCGGAGCTGGTGGCTGAAGCCCAGAGCGGCCCACCAGAGCGGCGGGGAGCAGCTGCTGTCGCACTTTTCCGTCTGGGCGAGAGTGCGCGCGCTGCGGCGACTCTGGCCGATTCGGACCCCGGTGTTCGCATCGCCACGGCGTGTGGCATCCTTTCTGCTCGACCTCGCGACGCGGCTCCGCGGCCTTGATCTCGACGCGTCCAAGGCGCTGGCAGACGCCCCTGACGAGTGGCTGATCGGCGCAGGTTTAAGCCCTCGAGGCGCCCGCGATGCGGTTCGCTACACGTCGCATTTTCGCTGCAGCCTTGGGGTGCGTTTGGATCGGTTGCTCGAGCCCACGGACAATGCCGCGACGATGCGCAGAGGCTGAGAAAGCGCGTCGTGTTTTTGAGCAGGTGAACGCGTCAAAACTCCGGCAAACTCGGAATTATCGCACTCCGCTGCATTGCTGCACTTGCTTGCGATGACCGCAAGAATCCAGCAAGCGCGCGACCACCTAACGAGGTATATAGTTGTTCACCATCGATCAGCGCGTTGTCGGTGCAGGCGCAGCCAAACGCAGATGGCTGTGGAGTGAGTCGAATCTGGCTCGACTCGTGTCGGCGTTCGCCGACGGCGGACTCACGCCGACTGCACGCTGCTTCGGAATGGTTCCGGATATGAGTGAGTGTCGCATCCGTCGTTGCACAAGGCCTGACGACAGGATTAGGCTCTCGAAAATTCGACTGCTTTTTGAAGCTACACACTTGGGGTGACGGAGAGGATCATGCGCCACACTTTAAAGATTTTGACGAGTTCTGGTTTGCTGCTGGGTGCTTCGGTCGTCGGCTGCACGATTGTGCAGAAGAGTGACGATTCGGGCGCCGGCGGTGCAAGCGTCTCCTTGGGCGGCTCGAACGTCGCCTTCAGCGGCGGCGCGTCGAGCACGGGCAAGGGTGGCGCATCTTCGAGCAGCACGGGCGGTAGCAGCACGAGCACGGCGGGCAGTAGCGCTACGGAGTGCGCCTCGCTGGTCGGTCTCGACGAGGGCTGCGGCACGAGCAGCGTCAAGGCTGACGAGCGAATCGTCAACATGATGCTGGTGATCGACAAGTCCGCGAGCATGACGGACACGCCGATGGGCTTCACTCAAACCAAGTGGGACGCCCTGAAGTCAGCGCTCCAAACAGCGCTGAAGAACGTGCAGGATCAGATCAATTTCGGGATGATTCAGTACCCGTACCCGGTCGATCCCGCCGCGAAATTGAACGACTTCGTTGCCCAGTGCCACGTCGAAACCGGTGCTGCCGCGGTGAACGTACCGATTGGTTCAGGCGTTGCGGCGGTGTCTGCGGTCGCCGGCGCGTTGAATGCGACGTCGCCGTCGGGTGGCACGCCAACCGCGGCCGCCCTTCGGGCCGCGTACGACTACTTCACGTCTGGCGACGGGATGATGCTGCAGGGCGGTAAGTTCGTGTTGCTTGCGACCGACGGCGGTCCGAACTGCGACCAGACGAACAGCTGCGCCACGGACGCGACCCTCTGCACGTCCAATCTAGACGGCAACTGTTCGAGCGCCAACTGCTGCACCAAAACCCCCGCCCTCTGCCTCGACGACCAACACGTCACCCAGGAAATCCAGCTCCTCAAGGCGGCGGGCATTCCGACCTTCGTCGTGGGCATCCCGGGTACCGAAGCTTACGCGAACTATTTGGATCAGTTCGCCGAGGCCGGCGGCAAGCCCGACCCGGCTGGGACGCGCAAGTTCTACGAAGTGAAGGCTTCAGGCGGCGTCCAGGGCTTGGTGGACGTGTTCAACACCATCACGACGCAGCTCGTGAAGTCTTGCGACATTCAGTTGCCGATGAATCCCGACGACGTCGACAAGGTGAACGTCGCCATCGATTGCACGGCGATTCCGCAGTCTGACATGACCTGGGTGATCGATCAGAGCACGAACCCGTACACCCTGAACCTGAAGGGCGCGACTTGCGACAAGGTGCAGAGCATCGGGGCGAAGCGCGTCGACGTCGTGTTCGGCTGCCCGGTTCTCCGCTGATGATCCAAACCTCAAGGGTGAAACCTCAATGAACCATCAACGGCTTTTGGGTTTGGGTTCTGCGGCAATGCTCGCAAGCCTCGGCTTTGCTGGGGCTGCGTGCAGCAGCAGCTCGGGTGACGGCGGCGGAGGCTTCAGCAATGCCGGCGCGACCAGCGCAGCCCGCGGCGGCAGCACTGCCACGGGCACCGGCGGCGCTACCTCCACCGCACAAGGCGGCGCCACGACGGCCGCGAAGGGCGGCTCTACGGGGACGACTTCCGGTGGCTCCACCGGAACGACCGCACACGGCGGCAGCGGTGCCACGGGGCCCGCTTGCCCGGGCGTTCCTGCCACGGACAACCCCGACGCCACGTGCACGGGCTTCGAGCAAGAGGCCGAAGTGATCCCCGTCGACATGTACATCATGATGGATCGCTCGTGCTCGATGAACTATTGCGTCGGCTCGAGCGGCTCGACCTGCTCGGAGGTCTACGATTGTGCCGCTCGGGGCACGACCACCCGCTGGACCGCCGTGCACGACGCCTTGCAGCAGTTCGTCACGATGGTTGCAGGCAAGAACATTCGAGCGGGCATCGGCTTCTTTGGGGCGAGCATCAGCGGCGGTGACGATAAGATCGACTGCGACATCACCAACTACTCCACGCCCAAGGTGCCGATCGGCGACATGAAGACCGCTGGGCCCTTGATTGCCGCGGCGATCGACGCGCCCGAGAATCAGCCTGGCGGCCTGACGCCGACCTATCCGGCGCTACAGGGCGCGGTGAACTATGGGAAAGAGTGGGCCGTGGCCCACCCCGGTCGACAGACCGTGGTGGTGCTCGTGACCGACGGCTATCCCACGCAGTGCCAGGACCCGGTGTCGATTCAGCAAATTGCTGGCGTTGCCCAAGCAGCGTACGAAGCTAACCCCTCCGTTCGCACCTACGTGGTTGGCCTCTCAGCAGGCTTCAATCTCGACACCATCGCTCAGGCGGGCGGCTCGAACACGGCCTTCCTGCTCGACAACGGTGACGTCACCAATTCACTGGTGCAGACCTTGCTGAACATCACCGCGTCCAAGGTCGCCTGCACCTATCAGATCCCGCCGCCTCCCAACAATATGGCGATCGACCCGGATCAAGTGCAGGTTCTCTACAGTCCGGCCGTCGGTGCCAAGCAAGAGGTTCCGAAGATCGACAACGCCGGATCGTGCTCAAAGAATCCGAACGGCGGTTGGTACTTCGACAATCCAAACGATCCGCAGTTCATCAGCGTTTGCCCCTGCACCTGCTCGAACTTCCAGGCAGCTGGCAACGTGAGCGTCGGGCTCGGCTGCACGCCGTACCCAGGCATTCGATAGCTCGACACGAGACGGGGCTCGCTGTGGCGAGCCTCGCTCGACACGCGCAGTAGTGACGCCGGAGTGCCCCACCAGGGATCTCCGGCGTCATTCTTTTGTGCGCCTCGATGAGGAACCACTACCCGCTCGCAGGGCAGGCTGGCGCGGGATGGGGGCGAGCGTTGGCGCGGGAATTTAGCTGGGATTCGCGCTCGAGGCGCCACAAACGAAAAAACGCCGGAGCCCCGTTTTGGTGCCCCGGCGTTGCGCTGGCCTTGCTGCTGACTACTTGACCTGTGCGACGCTGCCGCAGCCGAACAGCAGCTGAAGCCCGGCCTTAGTGTCCGCTTTGACCTGCGAGCAGGTGTTGGCGCAAAGCTGAACCTGCGTGCCGACGAGCTGCCAGCCGTCGGTGCACGCTGGGTCGCTGCTACGACCGAGCAGCGTTTGCGTGCCGTCGCCCGCGGTGTAGATGACGTTGATGTTGCCGGTGTCGAGCGTCTGCCCCATGGGCGGCTTCGGCAGATCATACGTGCACTGCACCGCCACCTTGCCGGCGATGTCGTTCAGGCTCTTGAGCAGCGCGGCCGCGAAGTCGCTGCTGGTGGTGAGATCGACGTGGCAAAAGTTGGGGCCGGCGTCAGAACAGCCTGGATTAGCCGTGCCGCCGGCACGTGCGGCTGCGGACAGCCACGCCACGCGCGCGTCCGTGCCGTTGATGGACTCGTCGCTACCGGGCGAGCCAATCACGAAGGTGTCCACTCCGCCCTGGTCATGCGCGGTTTGAATGGCCGTCACGATGGGGGCCGGGTCGACGGGGGTCACCTGGCCGTTGCCAGAGCCCACGACGCAACCTTGCTGGACTGTGGGCGCGCCGTCGGTGATCAGCACCATGAAGCGCTTGCCCGGCAGCGTCGCGGGGACGAGGCCGAGATTGAAGCCAGACGTGTACGCGTCGTAGGTGGGCGTGTAGGACTGCGCGGTCGCTGCGTTGATGGCGTTGGTGAGCGTCGTTCGTTGCGCGGACCCGGCTGCGCCAAGTTGCGCGATCGGGATGAGCGCGTTCGTACGCACGCAAGCAGCTGCGCCTTGCCCGGTCGTGCCACCGCCGCGGGTGTTGATGTTCATATTGGGATAGAGCAAGAGCCCGACCCCGGTGCTGGCCGGCAGTTGCGCCAGCGAGGTGTTGAGGGCACCGCGCGTCACGACCCACTTGGTCTGGCCCATCGTCGAGGCCGTCATGTCGTTCATCGAGCCGCTGGTGTCGACGACGAACTGCAGGAGCGACGGCACACTTTCGGGCTCCCCGGTCCAGCCCGCGCAAGCCATCTTCTTCAGATCGTCCAGCGTGGTGGTGCCGCTGATGTTGCTGCTGCCCGCGTTGCCCATCATTGGGCCGGTGCCGGCACCAGTACCAATCGAGATGCTCGAGCCACCGGAACCTGTCGATGAGCTCGTCGAGCCTCCTTGGCTTCCCGGCAGATTGAAGCCAGACGAAGAGCTTCCGCCGCAAGCAAGTGTGACGAGCCCAATCGGTACGACTGCGAGATATCTCAACATGGCAACACCTGCTGTGGAGTTTGTCGCGGAGCTCCAGCGCATGCCGATACACCAACGGCACCGAGGCGAACGCTCCGCTCAGTGATCAGACCGCCGCGCCATCACTAACCAACGGCGAGGTGGAGTGTACGCTATAAGGTTCCCGTCGGGGTGCATCGGGAGGCAGAAATAGGTCAAAAAAAACGCATCACCCCCTGACGGACGACACGGATTCTCCATAAACGTTCCTGGTCAGATGCAATGTCGCGTCGAGACTGCAATTTTGCGCTGAGCATCGCGCGATTGCTCGTTTTGACGCACGCGAATACGAGCGTGTCCGGATGGGCGCGAGCAGGTTTTGGCGCCTCCTGCGTGCGAGGGGTGACGACCCCGCGCGCCCGAGCTATTTGAAAGATCCTTGGCGCTCAAGTATCCCCTCGAAGCTCTCGGCGTCCTCCGGGCCGCGCGCGCGGAGCTGCAGGGGCGCGAACTCGGTCTCGCCGAGGGGCGCGTCCGACGCGCCAAGGATGCCCTGGCGGCGTTGCAGGGTGCCCTGCAAGTTGCGCGAGAGCGCGAGCGGGAGCTTGCCCGCGTGACGCGACTGGAGCTCGAAGCAGGGCGGGCGCGGGCTCTCGACCTGGCGCAAAGCGCAGCGGAGGTCCGAGCGGCGGCGCAGGTAGTAGAGGAGCTCGCTCGGCGTGAACGCGCGGCTCGTCAAGCGCACGAGGACGCGCTCCGCCGTCGCGCAGAGGTGAGCGCTAGCTTTGCCACGGCGGAGGCTGACAGGCGCGCGGCCGAGCAGCACCGCGAGCGCTGGGCGTCGGATTGCGAGCGCGAGCGCGCCGAGGCAGTCGAAGAGGAGGCCGTGGACCGATGGAACGCCCAGCATTCAGAGTCTGGGCGACGTTGAAGGGCCCCGCCCGCCGTTGGGTCTTCGCCGTCAGTGCGGCTTTGCTGGGCTGTTCTTCCGCGGTGCTGTTGTATTCGAGCAAATCGCCGCCGGCGCCGTCCACACGCCCCGCGCCGCTCGCCGCGAAGGCATCCAGCGCGCCCGAGCTTCTGCCGCCGAAGACCTTCGCGCTCGACGAGTTCTCGCCCTTCTTGACGCGCCCTCAGCTCCGACCGGTGGCGGACGCGCTGGACGCGGACGATTCGCGGGGCGCTGCCGCCGCGCTGCTGGCAGCGCGCGCCAGTGACACGACGCTTGCCACGCCGAGCGTGGCGCTCTGGCTCGGCCGTTTGTGGGAGCGAGCTTTGGACTCGACTCAGGCACGAGACGCCTGCGGGGAGGCGCGCGCCGGCGCGTTGCTGCGCGACTACGCAACGCTCTGCTGGGCGCGCGCCGAGTTAGCCCTGGGGAAGTCCCAGGAAGCGCTGGCCGAGCTCAGCGCGGGTAGCTTCGAGTCGCCGGCCGAAGCCGAGCGCTTGCTGCTGGTCGCGCGGGCCGCGCGCGCCCAAGGCCAACGCTCACCCTCGCTCGCCGCCTTTCGCAAGGCGGTTTCATCTGCTGACGGCGTCGAGCGAGCCCGCGCCGCGCTCGAACTCGCCGGGCTGCTGCTCGATACTCTGCCACCTGCCGGGCTGGCGCAGCCGAGCAGCGTCGACGCCCTGGAGGCCTTGACCGAGCTCCGCGCCGCGCGCGTTGTGCTCGCCGCGTCGAAGGCGGATCGGGCTCGGATCGCCGAGCTCGAGCGCCGCGCGCAGGCGCTGCTCTCGCCTGAGGAGCGAGCGCGTTCGCAGCAGCCGAGCCTGGAGGAACGCGTGGCGTCGATCGCTGCGCTCGTGGACGCGCGCGATCACGAGACCGCGGAACGTGACGCGGCCGAGCTGCTCGGCGAGTTGCCCGAGGCGGAGCGTTTTTCGCCGCCGGCCTGCGACGCTCGTCTGTTGCGGGCCCGTGCGCTGGCCGGGCTGCGCAAGTGGAGCGCTGCGCTCGAAGCGCTAGAGCCTGCCCGCGACGGTTGCGCCGCGGACGCCGAGCGTGGCGCGCGCATCTTCTTCCTGTCCGGTCGCTATGCGGCCTCGGATGGCAAGCCGACGCTGGCCATTCATTTCTTCGAGGACGTCGAGCGCCGCTTTCCGACCCATTCTCTCGCGGACGACGCGCGCTTCAACGCGGCTCTCGCCGAGGAGGATCGCGGCGTTGGCTCGCGCTTCGCTGAACTGCTCTTGTCGCTCTCCGAATTCTACCCCAAGGGTGACATGGTCCCCGAGGGTTTGTTTCGGCTCGCGCTGCGTGACCTAGAGCGCGGCGATTGGTCGAGCGCGTTGGGGCCGCTCGAACGCGCTCTCGGCGTGCTCGGCGATGGCGATCGCGCGCGCGGCTTCGAGCTCGCCGGGCGGGAGCGCTTCTTTCACGCGCGCGCGTTGATTGCGCTCGGCAAGCGCGAGGCTGGCCTCGATGAGCTCGAGCTTCTGGTAAAGGAGAATCCGCTCTCCTACTACATGCTCGCGGCGTACTCGTTTCTCGAACGCGAAGTCCCTGGGCGCGCCGAGGCAGCCATCGCGCTCGCCGCGACGCAGGCCGAAGCCGAACCCTTTCGAATTGCGCGCGGGCGCGAATTCGACAGCCCGGGCTTCGCGCGCATGCTCGAGCTCTTGCGCATTGGCGAGGTCGACGCCGCCGTGCGCGAGCTCGATGCGCTGGGCTTGCGGCGAGCGGGGCTCGGATCCGAGATCTTGTGGGGCATCGCCCTGCTCTACGAGCGGGCGGGGTTTCCCAAGTTTTCCTCGGAGATCACGCGCCTTCGCTTGGGCGAAGTCTCTGGGCGCTGGCCGGTGGGGCAGTGGGCGAAGGCTTGGGAGATCGCCTTTCCGCGACCTTACTTGGATGTGGTCACGCGCGAGGCGAGCGCTGCCGCCGTCGATCCCGCGCTGGTCTACGCGGTGATGCGCGAGGAGTCGGTGTTCGATCCCAGCGCGGTCAGCGCGGCCAGTGCCTACGGTTTGATGCAGCTGATCGTCCCCACGGCCAAGCATGCCGCGCGCGGCACGCATTTGCCGTACAGCCCCGCGGCGCTCAAGCGGCCTCGCGTCAACGTCGCCCTTGGCTGTCGCGAGCTGTCGCGTTTGGCGGGACTGTTCGAGGAAAACCCGCTGCTGGTCGTGCCGGCTTACAACGCCGGGCCGGCGCGGGCGCGGGCTTGGCTGAAGGAGCGCCCCGGGCTCGATTTCGACGTCTGGGTCGAGCGTATTCCGTTCCTCGAAACACGACGCTACACGAAGCGTGTGCTCTCGAGCCGTGCGGTGTATGCCTTCCTCTACGAGCAGAAGGCCGCCTCCTCACGCCTGACGCTGCCGCGAAAAGTGGCGAACTGACTCGGCGTCTGAGTCTTTGCTAAGATGCGCCGCCATGGCTCGTACCCCCTCCGTGATGCTCCCGCTCGGGACGCCGCTGCCCCCGTTCTCGCTCGTCGACACTGCTGACAACCAGGCGGTGGCGTCGGCGCGCTTCGCCGGACGCCCGCTCGTTGTCGCGTTCATTTGCAATCACTGCCCGTTCGTGAAGCACCTGCGCGCGGAGCTCGCGGAATTCGGGCGCTTCTGCGAGCAACGGGGCGTCGGTTTGGTCGCCATCAGCTCGAATGACGCGTTGGGCTACCCCGCCGACTCGCCCGAGAACATGGCGAAGGAAGCGCGTGAGGCCGGTTATGCGTTCCCGTATCTCTATGACGAGACGCAGCGCGTGGCGCGCGCCTTCCAGGCGGCGTGCACCCCGGACTTTTATCTGTTCGACGCGCAGGGCCTGCTGGTTTATCGCGGGCAATTCGACGACAGCCGGCCTGGCAATGGGCTGCCTGTCACGGGGCGGGACCTGCGCGTCGCGGTCGAGGCCGTGTTGCGCGGCGAACTTCCGAATGCCGACCAGAAGGCGAGCATCGGCTGCAACATCAAATGGAAGCCGGAGAACGCACCCGCGTGACTTGCGCGGGTGCGGAGCCGTGAACCGGCGTCGCTGGTGGGCGCGCGGCGCGAGCGGTTGGCTCTACTGTGGAATTCTCGCGCTGCTGGTGCGCCTGCCGCTCGCCGGGGCAGACCCCGTGCCTCGACCGATCGCAATCGTCGATCTGCACGTGGACTTGCCGTACCAGTACGGCTACGAGGCCGCGCCATTCGAGCGTGGTACGGGTCAGTTTCCAGCGGCGGAGTTGTTGCGTGCCGGCGTTATCGGCGTGGTGCTGCCATTGTTCGTGCCCGCGCGCGTATCGCCGAGCGGGCCGCAGCTTTCCGATTTGGAGGGCTCCTATGAGCGGGTGGTCGCCGCGATCAAGCGCAGCGAGCCGTACCAGCTTCCCGGTTCGAATAGCGCCCCGGGCAAGGTGCGAACCTGGCTCGCTTTCGAGGGGGCCGCGCCGCTCGCCGAGCGTCCGAACGACCTCGATCGCTGGGTGCAGCGTGGCGTGGCCAGTGTCGGACTCGTCCACACCCGAAAGAATGCACTGGCGTCGTCGTCCGGGGATCCGCACGCTGACGCCGAGGGATTGACGGCGCAAGGTCGCGCCCTGGCCCAGCGAGCGCTCGAGCTCCGCGTCCCCTTGGACATCTCCCACGCATCGGACAAGGCAGCGCGCGACGTGTTCGAACTCGCGCGCGGCTCGGGAGTGCCCGTCATCGCGACGCATTCGGATGCGAGAACGCTGAGCTCGGCGCCGCGCAACCTCACGGACGCCCAGCTCCGCGCCATCGCGGCGAGCGGTGGCGTGGTTGGCGTCAATTTTCACTCCCGCTTCCTCGTCGACGGGCGCCGCGCCACGCTCGACGACGTCGTGAAGCAGGTTCGCTATTTGGTGCGGGTGGCCGGCGTCGAGCACGTGGCCATCGGTTCGGACTTCGAGGGCGACATCACGACGCCACGCGGACTTTCGGATGTGCGCGACATGCCCAAGCTCGGCCGCGCGCTCGAGGCGGCGGGCCTCTCCCGCGCTGCGGTCGAGCAAGTCTTTGCGTTGAACGCGTTGCGCGTGCTGTGTCCGAAAAGCGAAGCGAGCGCCGCGCCGACGCGCTCGCTCGAGCGCATCGCACCCCTCCCTAGACACATCAATCAGTGAGTGGTCGGCACGTGATCTTCACGTGGCGGATCTTGCCTTTCTTCGTGTCGTACTTGAGTGAGAAGGCCGTCACTACGTACTCGTCCGGACACTCGAGATAGTGAAGGGGGCCGATAATCGGCCCGCCTGAGGGGCCCACCGCGGGTGTCAGCGATGGATTCTCATAGGGGCCCAACAAGCCTGGGTTATTCTGGTGGACGGTCTCAAACCTCAGGGTTTTGACGTAGTCGTTCCAGAGATCGGCCTCGAACACGACGCCGGCCGGATAGTCTTCGGACGCAACTTCCGTCCAATCGCCGTCGCCCTTGTAGTCCGAGCTGAAGACGAGCTCCGTTTCGTGACGACCATCTTGGACGTAGGCGCCGTTCAGGTTCGTGTGTCCGCTGCACTTTCCGCGTAGCCGAGCGATGTAGTTGTCGGCGCTACCCGAGTCTTGGAACGCTTGAAGCCCCGTGAGAAGGAAGTCGCTCCCATAGGTTGAGTAGCAACTGATCTCCTTCCAGTCCGAGAGGTTGTCGGTTTTCCCGGAGTTCCATTCTTTGGTCCAGGAATCAGAGCCGACGCTCCAGAGCGCTTGGGACGTCGAAGCGGTGGCTTCGTCGCTCACCGATTCGGCGGCGACCCCAGAGCATCCCACGAGCCCCGCGAGGGCCAACACCGCACTCACACCACAGACACGCTGCTTCGAAGCTGAGTTCATCATTGCCTCCTGAGCGGCGCAGCGCTCGTCCTCCGAGCGCGCCCGTCAGGGGACGGCTTGTGCAACTCGCGTACCGAGCCGTCGGACGCGCCTAGCCGTCAAAGCGCCGAGATTTCCGGCCATGGGCGGTCCGTGCCCCCCTGGGACATGGCTTACGGACCCATGGGACGACGCCCGTCGGCGTTCGGGATGGCTCGACTTCGGTTTGCTTGCCCTCGCGAGCGCGAACACTCACGTTTCGTTCGGGACTTCGAGCGCCTCCGCGCGACGGTCGAGCTCGTTGACGACCAAAGCCACTGCGTCCTCGGCCTGCACGCTCATCGGTCCGAGCCCGATCGGCAGAGCGCCGCGAACTTCGAGCTCCGTAAGCGTCGCCTCGTCGAAGCCGCGATGATCGCCGACGACGAACAGCGGCTCTCGGCCGAAGTCGGGGCGTGTCCGTAGATCGGTCGCTCCCTCTTTCAGCACATGCAACGTGGCCGAGGGAAACCTTGCGAGCAATTCGGCGAGTCCGCATTTGGCGACTGCCACCCCCGGGCGCACGTCGACGAATTCGCTCGCCTCCGAGGCTGAAGCGAGCGCCTTCTGCGCCGTCACGGCAAAGCTCCGTTCATCCGGTCTGAGATAGCGGGCGCCAGCGCTCAGGAAACGCAGGATGCGTGGTGCTAGCGGGCCGCCTCCGAGCACTAAGTAGACCTCCGTGTCGCGGCGAAGCCCGTGCGATACCATCAGCGCGGGACGAATGCAGCGCAGCAACACGTCGAGACGCCCGCTGCTGCCCGGCAAGTCCTGCAGCAGAAAATCGGCGGATGCGCTGGCACTCTGTCCGACAATCACGAAGCGACGCATGCGTCCACTCGAACGCGCATGAGCGCGGCTCGGCGTCAACCAGCGTGGCGTGTGGCCAGTTTCGTGCTGCTCGTCGGGTCGGCTTTGAAGAAGGCGCGCGGCTTGGGGGCGGGTGCGGTCAGGCGGCCGTGCTAGGCTTCATAACCGGCGGACGGCATGGGTGACCTAGTCGCAGGTTTGGTGCTCGCGTTCTTGCTTTGCGGCGCGTGCGCGTCGAGCGATCGTAGCGACGACAACGATGCGGCGACGAGCGGCGCTCCAAGTCTCTGCCATTGCGCGACGAGCGCCCTTACGCTTCTTTGCTGCGACGGAACCTACGCAAGCATCGGCGTGAGTTGCGTTAACGGCCAATGTATCAGCAGCGAACCGTGCCTCGGCCGCGGCGGCATCCGTTCGTCGTTCGTCGACGATTCCGGTCACAGCGTGAGCTCGTGCGGAACCCTATCGGACACGCCGGCCCCCGGTGACGCAGGTGCGGCAAGCAACGGACGCGCTGACGGCGGTGCGGGCGCGGCAAGCAATGGACGCACTGACGGCGGCGCGGGTGGAGGCGGCGCGGGCGCACGCTAGAAGGGATCGCTCGAGTGAGCTCGCGGCGGTAGCGGCCAAGGTGCGTGCCGAAATCGAGTGCCGCCATGCCAGGGCGCCCTCCCAGGAAAGCCAGCCCGTGGCGCCGAGCCTCCGGTTCAAGTATCGTTCGCGGCAGCGGCGACTCGATGCAGCCCTTGTCCCTGCTCTACGCTAGTTGTGTCGTCGCGCAGGCGGCCGTTGCCGCGGACAGGCGCCCCGTTGCTGAAGCGCTGAGCGTTCAAAACAACGTTTGCTTTGACGCCCCGACCCTGGGCCTGCAGCTCGAGGCGTGGCTCAAACGATCGACCGTTGAGCGCGACATCTCACTCGACGTACGGGGCGACCCGCTGGGGGCCGACGGTGTCACGATTGAGATCCGTCGCGCCGGGCGCTCCGTCGGGACTCGCACTTTCCCGCAGTTTTCCGTCTCTTGCGAGGAGGCTCGGAGCGCCATCGCCATGTCCGCGGCGCTTGCCATCGACGCGACGGAACAGGAGTCCGGGTGCCCCGAGGCACCCCAGCAAAAGCCATCGCTGGCCTACGAACCCCCGCGGCAACCGGCGCCTCTAGCGCGAGCTCTCGGTTCGCTCGAAGGGGTGGCTGTGGGGGGCCTGTTGCCCACCTGGAGCATGGGCGTGGCTCCGAGCGTGGGCTATCGGGTCGCGCCTTCGATATCTCTGCGTGCGAGTTTGCTGGCGACCTCGAGCAGCGTGTTCGTTCTGGGCGGCGGCACCGTTGAGATGCGCGCTGTCGCGGGGCGACTCGACGGCTGCGCGGTCGCCATCGCGCGGCGGCTCCGGCTGCGCGCCTGTCTCGGGGTGCTCGCCGGTCGGCTCACGACCGAAGGCTCCGGTTTTGCGGACGCCACTTCGACAGGCGCGCAGCGGCGCGCACTTTTAGGCGGCCTTTCTCGCCTCGATCTGCGAATCCCCATTGCCCCGTCCTTCGGCCTTTTGGCCGCAGCTGACTTCTTCGTCCGCTTCACGCGGAGCGACGTGCGTGTCGAGGCGGGAGACAGCCGACCGCTGCTTCCTATAGGCGTCATGTTGGGTGGGGGACCGGAACTCCAGTTTTGGTGAAGGAGAGCGGCGCGGGCGGCCATCAAGGTGCGAGACAACAGCTGGTTAAAGATTCGGTGAGTGACCTCGACGCGGCCGCCCTATTTCGTGCACACGCTGGCTTCGTGTCCGGTTTCTTGTGCCGGCTTGGCACGAGCCGCGCTGAGTTGGACGACTTGGTGCAAGAGGTGTTCTTGATTGCTCACAAACTGGGAGGGTTCGACAGCGGAAACGCCCAGCCCACGACGTGGCTGGCCGCGATAGCGTTGCGCGTCGCGTCAGGTCAACGGCGCAGATTGCGACGCCAAACAAAACGTGAGGGCCAAGCGCAAAGCGCAGACGCCGTCGTCGAAACTCCGCTCGAAACCCTAGCCAGCCACGAAATGCGCACCCAGATCGCCCAGGCACTGGACACGCTCAGTCTACAGCACCGAGCCGTATTCATCTTGTTCGAGATCGAGGAGCAAAGCTGCGAGAGCATTGCCGAAGGGCTCGGCATCCCGATTGGCACAGTGTACTCGCGCCTGCATTCCGCGCGTGAGCGCTTCAAGAAAGCCTATGCTCGGTTCGCGGCGGAGCCGTTACACGCAACGACGCACCCCCAGAAAGGGGCAGTATGACCTTGCAGCCGCCCTGCCGTCTTCGCCTCGATACGAGCGTCGAGCCTTCTCTACGTCGCGAGTTGGCACGGGCGCCGCGGTCGGCAGAAATGCCGATTGGTTACGACCTGAGTGCAGGCCTCGCGCGGTTCGAAGCGAGTCTGGGTTCAGCAGCGACTGGCGGCAGCTCGGCGCGCGGCTCGGGCGCTGCCGAGCAGGCTGCTGTGGGTTCCGAGTTCGGCTCGAAAACGGCGCTCGTCACCGGCCTCAAAACGGCGCTGGTCACCGGGCTCGCGGTCGGCTTACTGGCCGTGGGCGGGGCGACGCTCACGTCTCGCTCCGTCAGCAAAGCGAGGTCGAGCTCCCATCCGAGCACGACTTCGCTTCCACGGCTGTCTCCGCTTCAGATCGCAGCTGTTGAGCCGAGTGCACGCGGCCTTCCTAGCGAACTAGAGGAATCGTCCGCTCGACGCGAGCGTCCGAACCCTCGCGCTTCCGCCGCCAGGACCGCGCCCCTGCGAAGCACTCAACACCCTGCTTTGTCGACTACGAACGGAGCCGCCCATCAGGAAAGCACGGCGGCGGCAGAGCGGGGTCCTGCTCCAGTCTCGACGCCTGCCACGGGTCTCGCTCAAGAAATGGAGCAGCTGGCCCGTGTGCGCAGCCTCGAGATCACTCATCCTGAGGAGGCGCTGCGCCTGGCAGAGCAAGGGGACTCCCTCTTTCCCGGCGGCCTATTCCGGCAAGAGCGGCAGGCCATTGCCATTCAATCCCTCGTGCGGCTGCATCGTGTCGGCGAGGCTAGGCAGCGCGCTCGCGCTTTCAAGCAGGCGTATCCGCGCAGCCCCTTTGCGGAGCGCATGAAACAGCTCACCGACGAGGCAGGCGACTAAATTCCGCCATCATGCGCGAACTCCCTCGGGCATTTAAGTCAGCGCCACTCATGCGTTCCATGCGTTCCGTCGCGTGCATCGGCTTGTTGTGTGGCTGCGCCGACGTTATCACCGTGGGCAAACAAAACACCGACGACATTCCTGCCGATGGACCTCCGAATGGCGCAGAGCTTTCGATCGGTTGCAATGAAACAACGCGCCTGAAGCCAGTCGCCGCGCGCGCGAGGCTCGCGAGCGAGGTCGTGCCAGGAGCTAAGGGCCCGTGCCAGATCACGCTCGACCCGGCCGGCCTCCTGCTATCGGCCTGTGCATCTTCAGTTCCGACCGCGGTTGGCGTCGATGCTCTGCCTTCCGGGCAAAGCCAAGAACTGTTCGTTCGCAAACGCGCGCGCGATGCCACCTCGCTCTTTCGCACCCCGATCGCCGGAATCGCTGCGCTCGCCTTTGAGGTCGCGGCCACTGGAGATGCCTTCGTCATCGGTTCGCGCGAGCCGGCGAGCGATGCCAATTCGGAATATTCACTCGTGCGACTCGGCCCGCGCGGCGAGATCGCGTGGCAGCAGGCGTACTACAAGATGTACGATGGCGCGAATGCCTCAGCGGCCCTTCGGATCGCCGCTGATGGCACGCTTTGGGTCACGGGGAGCACGAACTTTGTCGCGGCGCAATTCGACGCTAGCGGAGTCGAGCAGCAAAAGTGGTCGTTCAAGCATGGCGGGGATCCAGGCTGGGGTGCGGGAGAAGCCATTCGCATCTTGGACAACGGTGACGTGCTGATTGCCGGCGTGTTGAAGCGCCCCACCGACTTCGGCGGGGGAGTGTTGGGAGAGGACACGGACACGCAGCCGAGCGGCTTTCTGGTGCGGTACTCGGCTTCCGGGGAGTACCTAACTGGCCAGGTCTTCGCGCCGAGCGGGGGCGTGAAAGATGTGGGGCTCGCCAGCGGACTCGACGGCGGCGTTCTGCTGACGGCTAACTTGAATGGCGGCTCGCTTGCCGTGTTCGATTGCGTGAGCCCAAACCCTAGCGCCGAGCGTGGCTTCATCGCGAAGCTCGATAAGCAGCTTTCGGTCGAGTGGGCGACATTCATCTCGGCACGAGTGTTCGAACCCGCTGTCGATGCGCAGGGCAACATCAACCTTCCGATTGAGGATCCGGACGGGGTCTACTTCGCGACGCTGGATGCCACGGGCACGACCGGCACGACGCGGGCTAGCAGCGCCGGCAGCGCCCCAGCGCGTCATGTCGCCCTCGGCCCCGCCGGACTGATCTACGTGAGCGGCGCCTTCGTCAGCAGCGTTGCGTTCGGAGCGGCGCCACTCACGGCCGATGGCCAGGCTGCGTACCTGCTCTCCATCGCGCCTTAGCGCCAATTTTAGAACCCGACGAGAGAGACTTCTTTCTCGGTGAAGGGCCTGCTCGAGCTCGGCCATCAAGAGGCATGATCAGAAACTCAAGCACTCTCAAATGCACTTCGGCCCTGACCACACTGAGCTGCTTCGCGCTGCTAAATGGCTTGTGGGGATGTAGCGATCGATCTCTTTCGGTCGATTCAATGCTCGCTCAACCAATGGGGGGTAAGCCTGGAGCCGACTGTTCTGAGAACAGCGAGGCCAAGATTCGCTGCAACGAAACCCAACTGCAACAGGGAGTGAACTCCGGCACGCTCGCGAGCGAGGTCATCCCCGCGGCTTATGCCTGCGAGATTGCCATCGACGCCGCAGGGCTCGATGTTGCAGCCTGCGCCTCTTCCGATCCGACGACCGTGGGTGTCGACAAGGCCGCAGGGCTGAAGACCGAGTCCTTCGTTCAGAAGCGCGCGACCGACGGCACACTCGTCTTCCGCACTCCAATCGCCGGCCTTACCCCTCGAGCGCTTACCGCCACCACAGCCGGAGACACCTACGTTCTCGGTCTTCCCAATCCTCAATCAGACCAGGACCCCGGATTCTTCCTGATTAGGCTCACGCCGGCGGGCGACATTGCGTGGCAGAAGGAGTTTTACAAGATGTACGCTGGCAGCGGCGCCTACGGTGCTCTCGCGGCGGCTGCTGATGGGAGCGTTTGGGTCACTGGCAGCACCGATTTCATCGCGGCTCACTACGACGCTTCTGGCAAAGAGCTTCAGCGCTTGACGATGACGGGAGGCGAGAATCCAAATTGGGGTGCTGGCCAGAGCGTTCGCATCCTGTCTAACGGCGATATTCTGGTGGCGGGCGTGTTCGCGACCCCGATTGATCTCGGCGGCGGACAGCTCGGGAACGCTTCTGACAGCGAGTACAGCGGTTTTTTGGCGCGCTACACGAGCTCGGGCGACTACCTTACGAGCCAAGTCTTCGCGAGTAACTCCCAGG
>JAEUAF010000317.1 GCA_019695485.1 Sorangium sp. | reverse complement strand
GGCCAAGCCGGGGCGTCGATGGCCGGGGAGAACTCGGGTGGTGCCGGCGGCGTGATGGGTTCCTACTTGGCAGGGGCGGGCGCGGGAGGCGTAGAACCCGAGGCGGGCGGCGCGGGCGGTGCGGGCGGCGAAGCCGGAGCGCCGCACGCGACGGGCGGCGGCGGCGGTGTCGACACTGGGCCTCGCTGTGGGAACGGAGTCGTGCAAGGCATCGAGACTTGCGACGACGGCAACACGACGCCCGGGGATGGCTGCAATGCCGCCTGCGCCTTGGAGCCACACTGGTCGTGCGTCGGCACGCCGTCCACGTGCGTGTGGCTCGGCGGGCCGAGTTGCGGCTCGCTGGCGGCGAGCTGCGGTCCTGCAGGCGACACGAACTGTTGTGACGCGAGGCTCGTTAGCGGCGGTACCTTCAAGCGCAGTAACGACGCGAGCTATCCAGCCACGGTGAGTGACTTTCGCCTCGATGCGTTCGAAGTCACTGTGGGGCGCTTTCGCCAATTCGTGACGGCCTACCCGCAGAGCATGCCTGCGACCGGCAGCGGCAAGAACCCCAACAACGCGGCGGACGTGGGTTGGAGCATGAGCTTCAACACGAGCCTTGCGGACTCCCAGCAGGCGCTGATTCAGGCCGTCACTTGCGCGCAAGCCTACGTGGCGTACACCGCCAACAATGACAGCTTACCGATGAGTTGCGTGAGCTGGTTCGAAGCGCAAGCGTTCTGCATCTGGGACGGTGGGCGGCTGCCGAGTGAAGCGGAGTGGAACTTTGCGGCGGCATCTGGCCCGAAACAGCTGCCGTATCCTTGGTCGACCTCGGCCACGGACGTGTCGATCACGAGCGCCAATCTAGTATTCGACGGCCTCGCGCGGCCGGGCGCCGTTGGCTCCAAGTCGCCGACGGGCGACTCGCTGCTTGGTATTTCGGATCTCTCCGGCAATGTCGACGAGTGGCTAGCCGATTACGCGGGCAGCTACCCGCTGCCGTGTGTCGACTGTTCGAACGCGACCGTGGCGAGTGCGCGCATGTTTCGGGGAGGCAGCTTCGCGAGTGACGCACACGACCAGATCACGACATTTCGCGGCGTGGGTCTCGACCCCGCCCAGCGGCAAAGCCACATTGGTTTCCGCTGCGCGCGCTCGCCGTAGCAGCGAAGCGGGCGCTCACGCCTTCGACTGGCGATGGCGCCACCAAGCGTACGCGATCCCGAGCAGTGCCGCTAAACCCACCGACACCGTCGGCGCGGTCGGAAACGCGGTGGACTTCCTTTTTTCGAGCCGCTTCCCGTTCGCGTCCGTGGGGACGCACCAGATTTCTTCCCACGTGTCGTGCGCGCCGCGGGTGCGGCAAGCCTTGGTGTAGCCGCGCTCCCCAAAATTTTGCGCGCAGCTCTCCGGGTTCGGGAGCTTCACGGGGCAAAGTTCACACTCGGTGTTCGCCTCTTGATAGCTGCCTATCGTGCACGGTTCGATGTAGCCATGAAGCTCCATCAGGTCTGCCTGCGCCGACGCCGTCCGCACGCTTGAGCAAAGTACCAGTAGGGGCGCGAAGCCCTGCACGATTCGAAACAGCCGAAACCAGCGCGTCACGCGCTCAGCCTGCCCGCTGCCTCGGATTGCGTCAACGGTTCGTCGTGAACCCAATCGGTCAGAGTCAGATCTTTCTCCTGGCGGGGAAAGTCTCGAGCCGAGTGGGCGCGCGGGCTACTCGGCGCGGCCCTGCTGCACCCAAGTGTCGAGCAGCTGAATTTGCTCGGAGGTGAGCGCCGGCAAGCCGAGCGGCATGCCGCGCACATCCGCATGCGGCCTGCCTGCCTCTTCGTCCTGCCGTGCGAGCAGCGCCGCCACCACGCGCGGCGTGCCGTCAGCGGTGCGCTCGAACAGGCTCCTTCGCTCGTGCTCCGCGTTGCGGTAGCCGGAGAGCAGGCCGCGGTAGCTCGAAAGATCGATGGCGCGGCCAGAAAACCCGAGGCCACCGGTGTTGCCGGGCCCCCCGTCGCCGAGCGAAACGTCTGGGTTCGAATGACAATGGCGACAGGTGACGCGCAGCACGCGCTCGTCGACCTCGGCGAAGGTCACACGGCGCTCGAGCGGCGGAAGCCGGCGCGCGCCCGCGCTACGCGGCTCGGCTGAAAGTGGCGTTTCGAGCAAGTAGGCGGCGACGTCGCTGGCTTCTGTTTCGTCGAACGCCGTGGCGGGCATCAACGTGTCGGCCTTGACCGCGCCCGGGTCGCGCAGCCAGCGGATGAGCGACCCTCGCTCCCAGCGCTCGCGCACGTGCGCGAGATCGGGCGCCAACAGCAGCGCTTCACTGGTTTCGGCCTGGGCCTGCGTCGGGGCCTGCGGGAGGGCGGCGACTCGCGAGAACGCATGGCAGCCACCGCAGCCGCGCGTTTCAAGCAGCGCGCGACCGCGCACTGCATTGCCTGCCACGGGCGGGGCGTGCTCGGCGTCCTGCCCATCGGTCAAGTAGGTTGCGATGTCGCGGGCGTCAGTTGGCGACAGCCCGAGGCGCGGCATGCTCGGCAATAGCAGCGGGCGAAGGTCGTACGGTTCGAGCAAGAAACGCACCAGGAAGTCGCGCTTCAGCCGCGCTCCGATCGCGACCAATGACGGCACGCTGCGCACGTAGCCGACGTGCGGTTTCCAGCGCTCGAGCTTGTCGGGGGTCGCGGGAAACGTGCCAGCCAGGATCTGTCGGTGGCAATTCACGCAGTGCGCATTGCGCTCGGCCGGCGCTTCACCGCTGCCATCGTGACAGCGGTTGCACTGATACTTGCGGACGAGCTCGTGCCCACGCTCGGCGTTTCCCGCCCCGGCGACGACGCCCTGAATGGAAGCGCTCGGTAGCGGCGCTTGGCTCGTGCCGGCGTGCTGATGGATCGACTTGGGGTGTGAACAGGCGAGGGAAGCGCTCGCAGCCCAAATCAGGCACACAAGCGCGCAATGCAAAGCAAGTCGGCGTAAGGGACGCATGGCGGCTCTCCCGAGCGGGCGCAACGTGGACGCGAAGCGTGGGCGCGGCGGGCTACTCGCTACGTCGCGAAATGGGCGGGGGCGGCGCAGCTCTGCGCGGACTTGGCCATCGCCTTGCAGCGGGTCAGCGCGAGCCCTTCTCCCGCGTGGTCGCCGGATTCAGCGCGGAGTTTGGCGAGGGCGGCGTAGCCTTCCGGGGAAGCGATCAGGTCGCGCGTGGCCAGGTTTTCCAGGCGCGTTCGGGCTTGTTCGCGGTACTCGGGCAGGCGCGCCATGGCCTCGCTGAGTTCGGTTTCGAGGGCGGGATCGTCCTTCTTGGTGTCAGCCATGGTTCGCAGGGCGCTGACGGCCCATTGCAGATTGGCGCTGCGCTCCTTCTCGGTCTTCCCGAGCCAGCTGCCGAGCGCGTAGTCTGGAACCTCGCGCTCGAGGGCGAGGGCGCCATCGTGCCGTGTCAGGGTGACAGCCAGCACACGCATGGCGCGCTCGACGATCGGGGAGCTTTTCGGCGTCAGGCTTCGAATATGGGGGATGACCCGAATCACCAGCCCGGCCGCCTCGATCGAATGCCCGCGTTCGAGGGCCTTTTCGGCGAGCGGGATTAGCCGCGGGCGTTGGTCGGGCTCGTGCTCCATCAACGCTGGGTACCATTCCCCGCCGCACGCGGAGGCCGAGCTTGCCTTGAGGCCGAGCGCCGCCAACAGCGGCAAAGTGAGCAACCAGGAAATATGCGGGGCAGGGCGGAACAACGACATGGGAGATCCTCCGTGTTGGTATCGGCGCACAGCGTTCGTTTCTGACACCGTGGGGTGCGATTTGTTTGAATCGCTCCGACACGGCGTGACGCAACCCGGATTCAGCAAGGCTCGTGCCAGTGCGGCAAAGCCCGGATTGCGGCTAAGAGCGCCGAGCTTGCGCAGTGCGGCGCGTTTCGCGGCCCACACCACACGTGTCTGCGTGGCCGCAGGCGGCGTCCTCCACTGCATACGCGAGACGCTGCCAGCAGGGCGACGGATGACGCGGCCCACTCCCCGGTCGAGACGGGCGAAAAATCGAGGGAAGATGGGCAGCTCTTGGGCGTATGCTTCCCAAAGATGTGGAGCGTTTCTGCCTGCGGAGCGCCGGCCTTGCTCGTCGTGACTTGTCTGGTCGCGTGCAGCGCAGCTGCGCCCCCCAAGGCCAGCGCTTCGCCCGAGATGTCGTCGCCACCGGCTCCGGAAACGCATCCCGCCCAGAAATTCGCGAACGCGCCGTCCGCGCGCTCCGCCGCGCCGTCCGCGCGCTCCGCGGCTGAAGCCACACCTCCGCCATTGCTAGCCGCGTCGCTGGCCGCGCCGGAGCCCGTGAGGGAAAGTGCGGTTGTGGCCGAGCGAGCGCCCGGCGCTGAATCCGCCGAAGTTCGCTACACGACGCCGCTGCTCGACGACGACGCCCTCGCTCACGACATCAGAAGCGCGTGCGAGTCGGCGCGGCGGACGCATCGCCTCGTGTTACTCGAATTCTCTGCGCCTTGGTGTTCAGATTGCCTCGCACTCGAGAAGCTGAAGCACCGCGATCCGCTCGCGGCTGAACTTGCGCGCTGGGAGCTGTTGCCGGTGAACGTCGGTGGCGGCGACGCGCATCCGGACTTGATGCGCGCCTTTCGCGTAAATCAGATTGCCAAGCTCGTAGCGTTGGCTCCCAACGACTGCGCCATGAAGATTGCGAATTGGCCCGTGCGCGCCGCGCGGACCCTCGACGGGCTCGGGAAACGCAGCGCTGACCCGAGTAGCGAGCTCACGCGCTGGTTGACGGGGCTGCGTGAGCCCCGGCCGCGCCGCTGAGCTGGGCGACCGCTGGCGGCCAATGCTATAAGCTCGGTCCACATGAGTGCGACGCCCGCGACCTTACCGAGCAATGACGGGGAAGTGGTTCTGTTCGAAGGCCGCCCAGCGCTGCTCCCATCGATCGGTGCCGTGCTGTTGGCCACGATTACGCTCGGGTTGTGGTTGATTCCCCTGTGGTGGAAGACGCGCGGCATCCACTATCGGGTTACCACCCGACGTATCGTCGTCGAGACCGGCGTGTTGTCCAAGCGGCTCGAGCAGGTCGACCTCTATCGCATCAACGACTACGCGGTCGAGCGGCCGTTTTCGCAGCGCTTGCTCGGCACTGGCAACTTGCTCCTGAAGTCCGCGGACAAGACCACGCCAGAAATCATGCTGCGCGGCATCCAGGCCGATGTCGTCGATCTCTACGAGCGGCTGCGCGTCGCCACCGAGATCGACAAGCGCCGGCGCGGCGTGCGTCTCATCGACAACGAATAGCTGGGTGCTGTTCGAAGCCCAGCGAGCCAGCAAACTGGCAGGCGTTCGAGGAAAGGTGACCATGGATTCGCGAGTGTCGGCAGGCAAGGCCAGGCAGAAGTCCAAAACAGCGTCGCGCACAACGCGCGCCGCGCCCGCCGCGCGCGCAACCAAGGCGCAGAAGACCGCTGCCAAGAGCGAGTCGGCCGCCACGAGCAAGGCCTCGCCGAAGGCGAGCAGGAAGAGCAAGTCTCCGCCGAAGGCAGCTCGCAAGGTCACGGCAGGTACGAGTGAGTCGAAGCCGCTGACGCTCCTTGCGGGCGGCAATCCGCGCATCGCGAAAGCTGACGGCGACGCTCCAGTGCAGGCGTACATCGACGGCATGCCGGGCTGGAAGCGCGACGTCGGACGTCGACTCGACGCGCTGATCGTGCGCAGCGTGCCCCAGGTGCGCAAAGCCGTGAAGTGGAATTCGCCGTTTTACGGCGTTGAAGGCCAGGGCTGGTTCCTCGGAATCCACACCTTCACGCACTACGTGAAAGTCGCCTTCTTCCGCGGCACCTCGCTGCGACCGATGCCCCCCGGCGCCAGCAAAAGCAAAGAGACACGCTACATCGACATCCGCGAAGGCGACGCGCTCGACGAGCCCGAGCTAGCGAAGTGGGTGAAACAAGCTGCGGCGCTGCCCGGCTTTCGACCGTAGCCAAGAGTTCATTGTGGAAACCGTCATTTCGCGAGAATAGGCGACGATTCGCGGCTGCATTCCGAGGCCCGTGGCGCGTACGCTGGGCTCGAGCTCTGCTAGAATCCCCCGCATGGATCCCCAGGCCAAAGAACGCGCCGAGCGCCGCAAGCTGCGCGCATCTCAATGGCCCGTGCGCCGCTTCGACCTGGGACACGAGCCGATTCGGGACCCACTGGACCGCTCGACCGTCGATGAGCGCATCGCCATGATGTGGCCGCTCGCGAGAGAAGCCTGGTCAGTGGCGGGCAAGCCGATCGCGAACTACGAACGCAAGGACATGCCCGGAGCGCTGGTACAACGCCAGCGCTGAGATCGATGGACGTCAACGAGGACTTCGTCGACATCGCCCAAGGCTTCCTCGACAACGGAGTCGAGTTCCTTCGAGGGCAAGCTCGGACCCGTGAAGGTGCGTTTCATTGGCAAAGCGGCAATGGCACGCAACAAGCTCGCCTCGGGCCGACCGAAGGATCTCATCGACGCCGCGCTGCTTCAAAGCGACGAGTGAGC
>JAEUAF010000305.1 GCA_019695485.1 Sorangium sp. | reverse complement strand
CCGCCCACATTTGGCGCTTTCTGGCGGACTGTCAACTGCCGAGCGGAGCTCCGCGCGCGCTTCCTCTCGGGCGAGCCCGGTGGGACGATCAGCGCGCGAAGCCGCCCGTAAATCGCTCCGATCTCGGCTATGGTGTGCGCGATGCCCTTCACCCGTGCGCTGCTCGGTCTCGTCATGCTGGCGTGTTTTTCCGGCACCAGCGCTTGCGCGTCCCGCGAATCGCTGGGCGAGCGGTCACTCACGGTGTTGGGAGCCGGTGTCGTCAACGACCCCAAGAACCGCAGCTTGCGTTTCGACCTCTTGAAGTTCGGGCTCGAGCGCTTCTGCTCGGAGATGCAAAGTCGGGGATTGGCGCTGAAAGCGAGCGATGACGAACCGGTGATGGGGCGCTTTTATGCGAGCGCCTGCAACACGCAGGTCCTCGACGACGAAACGCGAAAGTCGTTCGTGGTCCAGTACTCCGGCGCCGGCTTCGCAACGAGTCCGCAGGGCGGGCGCGTCGGTTTTCAGACCACGGGACTCGTCGAGTACGCGCCGGATTTCTTGATGAAAGATGGCGCTCTCTACGTGTACTTCCGCCCGCGCGTGGTGGACGCGACGGGCTTTCAAACGCTGCTCGTCGAGTCGCAACTGACGGCGAGTGTCCTGAAGTTGTTCGGTGTGAACGCCGATGCGTTCGGCCGCAAGGTCGTGGATGGCGAGCTACGCCGCGGGTTTACCGTGGTTCGCTACGGAGACTCGGGCGAAACCGACTTCGGCCTCGGCGTGATCGCGCTCGGAGAAAAGCCTTATCATCCGTTCTCGGTGAGCGCAGAGAACAAGACGACGCTCGTGAACGAACGCACGGAGGTGCATCTCGGTCAGCAGGACTTCATCGGTCCGCTCAATGTCGATGCCGACGGCCAAGCCCTTTACTTCACGCTGCGCGTGGATGGGGCCCAAGCCATCGACGCGCTGCTGGTCACCGAGCAAGTCGGCCGCACATTGATCGATGCCTTCACCAAACAGCCGGGCCCGGTGAGCATCCCCGCCCCGGTGCTGCTCGACGAACCGGTCGTGCGCGAAAGCCTCTGGAAGCGCTTCGTGATCGCGCCCAAGGGCCGCTACTATTTGGTGCTCGACAACTCCGGAGCCGCCGGACGAACCACCCCACCGAGCGGCCCCGCCGACGGCCTTTCGGCGCGCACCGACGTCTTGGCCCTGGTGGGCGACAAGCCCTAGGGGGCGAGCGAAACCAAACCAGGACGGGATGTGGGGCATCCCTGTAGTTGGCCAAGACCGCCGACGATTTCGCGCTTTCCCGGCTCGCGGGCGGCGAACCGAACGCCTTTGGTGGGTGGCCATTGCTCGAAGGAAAGCTCCCGGCTAGAACGGGCGGGCCGTCTGGGCCGCAATCGTGAACGACAAATCTCTTCGCTTTCTTTTCTGGCCCTTGTGGTTCGTAGTGGTCCCCGCGGTGCTCGGGTACTTCACCGTCGCGGTGCTTGCGCCGGGTGAGGACTTCACGCCGGTTACCACCCTCGAGACGGCGCTCAGTCTGATCCGTGAGCAGCGCGTGCCCGCGATGATCGTGTTCTTCGCCGCGTACGAGATGCTGCTGTACCGCTATCGCCATCGTCTCCCGCTCGCCGCGTATTTGGGAACCGGGCTACGGGTCGACGTGCCGCGTGAGCTACGCCACGATTTCGAAGACGCGGTGCATCTGGTCGAAGAAGCGGATCGCTTGCTGCGCCGCCATCGCGCATCGATCGAACGCCAATTGTCCAACGAAGCGCGAGAAGAACTGGAGGACGCGCTCGAAGGCCTGCGCGATGAGCTCGATCGCGGCGAATTCACCGCCAACGACTTCATGGTCGCGTACGAGCGCGCGTCCGACCTCGTAAACCGCAGGCTGAGTCGCTGGCGCAAGGGCGAGCTGCGTGAATACGTCGAGTCGATCGGCTTCGCGATGGCCGTGGCGCTGCTGCTGCGGGCCTTTGTAGTGGAAGCGTTCAAGATTCCGAGCGGGTCGATGTTGCCGACCCTGCAAATCCAGGATCACATCTTCGTCAATAAGCTGACGTACGGCCCTGTCCTGCCATTGGTGCACTACCGCGTCCTGCCCCGGCTTCCGCCAAAGCGGGGCGACATCATGGTGTTCGAATACCCGGATCCAAACCCCACCAACGATCGGCAGGATTTCATCAAGCGCGCCATCGCGTTCGCCGGTGACACCCTCGAGGTCGAGACAGGTCACCCCGTCATCAACGGTTGGCGGGTCCCGAGTTGCCGCGTCGGCGCCTACGACTTCAATGAAGGCGGCGGCTTCGGCTTGAAGCACGGCGACCTCTACGTCGAGTTTCTCGGCGACTATTCCTATCTGACGCTGTTCGAAGACGCCGCTTACACGGTGGTGCACCAGGGGCCCTATCACGTGAAACCAGGTGAAACCTGGGTGATGGGTGACAACCGCAACAACTCGAGCGATTCGCGGGCCTGGAACAACAATCGCGGTGGCGGCGTCCCGGACGCTAATATCAAGGGCCGCGCGATGTTCGTGTGGTTGAGCTTTGGGTCGAACGCCGCCGTGACCTGGGACCGTATCTTCACGAACGTGCTCGGCCACCCCCGTTTGCCCAAGGAAGCCCCCGAAGAACTCAAGCGGGGCATCGAGCGCTGCCTCCAACAGCGCCCGCAGCAAACTCTGCCTCCGTCCCCGCCGAGCACTGCGCGCTAGTCGTGCGCCACTCCCAGGCGTGTAAAGGTCGGCTTTCCAGGCCATCCTGCGCCACCGCCGAGCAACGGCGCCCGGCGGCGATCCTGCAAGGTTTAGCGTGGTTCGGCGGGTTGACCGGGGTCTCGAACGAGATCGATGCCAAGCTCATGCGCCAAGCGGCGCGCCCCGCGCGCGCTAAACGCGCACACGCAGAGAAGAATCAACCAACCGACGGTGATCGAAATGCCGATCGTGCGCTCCACCACTAGGCTGACGGGGAAGCGCTGCAGGTAAGCCAGAAACACGTAGTCGCCCATGACCTTGGCGAAACAGGTCCGAATGCCGATCGAGTACGCGCTGATGGCACGCGCGCGCCAGCGATCGAAATCCGCCAGTGGCACTCGCGGGTGGCGCGCGGCATCTTCCGCACGCACGTCGCTCTTTCGCAACGCGAGAAAGATCCCGAGCAGAATCGCAATGATGTCGAAGGGATCCGGTACAGCCATGACAGATCCGGAGAAGCGCCGCCGCTGCGCAAGGGCGGCTAGGCCGCTGGAACCTAGCACATCCTCGCACCACGAGGGCAC
>JAEUAF010000304.1 GCA_019695485.1 Sorangium sp. | reverse complement strand
CAAGCAGACGCTCGACTCGTTCATCGACGCCATGGTCGCGATCTTGGCCGAGGCCGAGAGCGACCCCGAGCTTTTGCAAACGGCCCCGCACCTGACCCGGCTCGGCCGCTTGGACGAAGCGCGCGCGGCGCGAAAGCCGCGGCTGCGCTGGACCCGCGAGCAACCGGCGTCGTAGCGCATTCACTGCACACGAATGGCTTGGGGCTGACGCCGCGCCCGGCAAACGGCAGTGTCCCAGCGGTAACGATTGTTACTTAGGACGGATCACGAGCTCGACGCGCCTCGCGTCGCGGTCGTAGTATCGGGCGATCAAGGCACTCGTCGTCCTCATTCCGCTCGGGCTCGTGGCGCTTGGCCTCGTGTTGCGGCGCTTCGCGGCCCGCTTGCCGCTCTGGGCGCTGGTGCTGGCCGAGGCGAGCTTCGTGCCTGCGGCGTACGGCTTCGCGTTCGCCTGGAACTGGCTGGTGCTGTGGTTGGTGCCGCTCGAGATGTGGGAGCCGTTCGAGCAGACGCTGCCCGCGGCCGCGGCGCTGCTCGCGGTCCCTGTCGCGCTCGTGCCAGCGCGTTTTCGGGCGCGCGGGTTCGCGATTTTGACGCTCCTCTACTCACTCATCATTTACGGCGATCTGATCTATCTGCGCTATTTCGGCAAAGTTCTGCCGATTCTGGCGTTCCGGAGCGGCGCGCAGATTTGGGACGTGCGCGATGTGGTGTTCGACTACACGCGCAGGGGTGACGCTTGGCTTCTGCCGGGCCTGCTCGGCGCGGGCCTGACCTGGATATTCTGGCCGCGACGCAGCGCTGCGCGCGGCCTGCCATTCTGGCTGATTCTTGCCGGTGACGCTCTGATCGTGGTCGGCTGCCTGGCGGTCGTGCGACCGGTACGAGGCGTCGTGGATCGCTGGCTCGCCAGCGACCGCTCGTGGCGCGTCTTGAACGGCACCGACGCCGTTCAAGATTCGGGCTTCTTGGTGGCACACGTCAAGGAGATCGCGCGCGCCGTGCGCAGCCTCTCGGAAGACGGGCGCATCTCTGCGGCGGAGCTTTTGCAGGTCAAAACGTTTCACCGCTTGCGCGCCGCGCAACCGACAGACGACGCTGATTTCGGCATCGCGCGCGGCACGAACGTGATCCTGATCCAAGTCGAGGGCATGCAGCGCTGGGTGGTCGGCACGCGCTACGCCGGTCAGGAAATTACGCCATTTTTGAATCGCCTGCGCGACTCGAGCCTATTCTTCGACAACGTGTTCGACGAAACCGGGGATTCGTCGACGTCCGACTGCGAGTATATGGTGTTGAACTCGCAGTATCCGCTGAGCCAGGGCTCGGTCGCCTTTCGTCGCGATGCCAACCATTTCGTCACGCTGGCACACGCTTTCAAAGAGGCTTCGTATTCTAGCTTTGCGGGCCACGCTTACGCTGCGGGCATGTGGAACCGCGCGGTGCTCTATCCCAAATACGGCTTCGACGCCGCCGCGTTCCAGCCTGAATTCGGCGCGGGGCCGAAGCTCGGTTGGGGGATTGGCGACAAGCCGTTCTTCGAGCGGGCCGTCCCCATGCTGCGCGGGCTGCCTCAGCCATTTCTGGCGATGTTGATCACGCTCACTTCGCACACGCCGTATCAATACATTCCAGCGTCCGAGCAGCGGCTCAAGCTCGGCCCAATCGAGGGTACGAGCCTTGCTGGGTACCTGCAGTCGATGCGTTACGTGGACGAGGCCCTCGCGCTGTTCGTCGAGAAGCTCCGCGCGAGCGCCCTGCTCGAGAACACCACCCTCGTCATTTACGGCGACCACGAGTCGCGTATGGGCTTCCCCCCCGCATGGGGGCGCGCGCTCGATTTGCCGCCGGAAACCGTGCGGCGTCTGGCCACCCGCGACCTAGCGACGCGCAAGATCCCGTTGTTCGTGGTGCTGCCCGAGCGGCTTCGCGTTGCGCCGCGCCTGATCAACACCATCGGCGGTCAGGTCGATATCGGCCCCACCGTACTGCACCTGATGGGGCGCGCCGCGCCGCTCTCATTCATCGGACAAAGCTTGCTACCGGAGCATGCGGGCCACGCGCTGCGCATCGACGGCTCAGCCGTCAATGCCGAGCACCTGTTCAATTCCCACGCTGGGGGCCGCTGCGAAACCTTTGGCGATTGGCGTGCCGAGGCGCGCGCAGCGTGCGGCGACTTAGAGCGCTCTACGCGGGAAGAGCTTGCCATCAGCTGGCGCGTGACGCTGCTCGACCTGGCCGGCGAAATCAGCGGCAAGCGCCCGGCGAAGGCGCTCGCCAAGCGCTAAACGACGCCCCGCCCTCCTTGACGCTTTTCTAGTCGTCCTTCAGCGCGAAAAACTCGCGGATTGAAGCGAGAATCCGGCTGCGCTCGCTCTCTGTGCGGCGACGCTTGGTGTCCGTGTCGAGATTGTCGCGCACCGCCTCGAGCTCGACACGGCGCTTGGCGAGCACGTCAGAGATTTCTTGAGCGAGCTCCGGTCGGCGAGCGATCACTTCTCGGAAGTCATCCTTGTCGATGCGCAAGCACTCGACCTCATCCAGTGCGACCACGGTCGCTTCGCGAGGCGCGCCCGTCATGAGCGCCATCTCACCGAAGAACGCCGGCGCGCGCAGCACGGCCACACGACGGTCGATGCCATCCTCGGCCGCCACCCGCACTTCGACCGAGCCTTTGAGCAAGACGTAGAGCCAATGCGCTTGCGCCCCTTGTCGCGTCGCCACTTCACCTTTCACGAAGGGCGCGCGCTTGGCGGACTCCGCGAGCCGCCCGAGCTCATCCTCGGCAAGTCGGGAAAAGAGCACGATTCCGCGGAGGGCCGCCACGATCGAGGTCTGCAGCTTGCGCAGCCGACGCTCACTCTTGCCGTCCTCGCGCGACAGGAACAGCGCCGACGCCGGCAGCGCCAGCGGGATCTGCGCGCGTTGCAGCGCGGCGTAGATGCGCTCGCGAACGGCCGAGCTCGTGGGATCGTCGCGCGCAATGTCAATCAGGTGATAACGCGCGGCGTAGTAGCAGTAGCTGTCGCGATTCTCGCGCGCCAGGTCGTAACAAATTACCTGCGGCGGGGGCTCGGCGGACACGCCGGGAATCGGCGCGCCGCGAAGCGCCTCTTCCACGACACGCAGCACCTCCCCCGGCGGAAAGCGATGGTCGACGTTGAAATAGACCCACATCCGATGCTGCAGCGGTGCCCCCGCGCGCTTCCCGAGGATCTTGATGGTCTGCGTCAGAAGCTGGTTGTTTGGCACGATCAGCGTGTCGTGATCGCGCGTTTCGATCACGGTGTGGCGCCAGCGCACCTTCTTCACTTGCCCCTGCGTCTTATTTTCGAGCTCGACCCAATCGCCATCCCCGATCGAGTCATCGAGCTGCAGCGCGAGGCCACCGATCACGTTGCCCAAAGTCGACTGCAGCGACAAGCCGATTACAGCCGTCGCCACCGCGCTCGTAGCGACGATGCTCGTCAAATTCACGCCCCAGCGATGCATCGAATAGCCGACCGCCACCAGGTACGCGGCGCCGACGGTGAGGTCATGCAAGATGTCCGAGATGCCGACGCGCGTGAGCCACAGCAAGAGGTCGAACAACAGCAACGCCGCAAGATTGATGATCAGCAAGAGCTCGATGAGCTCGGCGGTCGAAGCGAACGTGCGCGCAATGGGCTCGCTCACAGCGAAGTGATTGGCCAGAGCCGCGCCCAACGTGAGGAGCAAGTACAGCGAATACAGAATCGTGCTGCGCCGCAACCGCTTGCGCGGTGCCTTCGGAGCAAAACGAAACAGCGCCGCGAGCAGGACTACGGTGAGTCCGAGCGGTAAAATTAGCCTTAAACTTCCGAGGGCTGGCATGCGATTCGTCGGCAGGTCTCGAACCTGTCATCGCATTGGAACCCGGATGTGCCAGCGGGTCCACTTCGCCTGAGATGGGTGGAGCGGCCGCGCCGAGTGGAGCCACGCACTCTGCCGAGGCTTGAAAATGGGCCTCGCGGCCGGGGGCTGTTCTCTCGTAAGATTCCGAAATAGCGGAACAAAATTCGTGCCTCGAGGGCCCTTAGCGAGCGTTGACAGGGCTCGCGTCGCCTGCCACATTCCGCGGAGAGATGACCGAGCGGCCGAAGGTACCTGATTCGAAATCAGGCGTACCCGTAAGGGTACCGTGGGTTCGAATCCCACTCTCTCCGCTAGCCCGCCGAAGGCGGGTAGCGGCTCGAGTGGGCTCTAGCCTGTA
>JAEUAF010000260.1 GCA_019695485.1 Sorangium sp. | reverse complement strand
CGCGGAGCGGACTCAGGCGGTGTTTGCGCGAGGCACCGGCAGCGCTGGCCTGTGCTTCGTGGGCGAGGGACCCGGCGCGGATGAGGACGCGGAGGGGTTCCCGTTCGTGGGTGCGGCAGGTCAGCTCCTCGACAAAATGATCGCGGCGATGGGGATCGGGCGCGACGAAGTTTACGTCTGCAACATCGTGAAGTGCCGGCCGCCCAAGAACCGCAAGCCCGAGCCCGAGGAGATGGCCGCCTGCGTTCCGTATTTGGAAGAGCAGATTGAGCTACTCACCCCGCAGGTAATCGTCGCGCTCGGCGCGACCGCGGTGCAGGGGCTGCTCGGCACGAGCGACGGCATCACTCGCCTGCGTGGCAAGTGGAAGCTCTACCGCGGCCGAATCCCGGTCATGCCCACGTTTCATCCGGCGTATCTGTTGCGCACGCCGAGCGCCAAGCGCGAAGTTTGGGAAGACCTGCAGGCGGTGCTCCGCCAAATGGGCCGCATGCCCCCCGAGCGCGCTCGCTAGCGCACTCGGCGGGAGTCCGGCGGACGCGCCTACAGTCCGAAGACGAGGCCGCCAGACGGCTCGAGGACCGTGCCGCCTGCGCCCAGCAGGATCATCGCGTTGAGGTTGAGCTGAAAGCCTACGTTGCGCGTGAAGGCGTAGACGCCACCGCCGCCGACGGTGATGAAGCCGGTGCCCATCTTCTTCCAGGCGTCCGCCGTGTAGACCGTGCCGGGCGGCATGTTGGTGTCCTTGTCGATGGTCTTGATCACGACCTTCGCGTCGACCTGGGCGACGCCGCCGCCGACGTGCACGTACGGGCGTAGCCCTTTCTTTCCGAACACGTTCTTGCCGAACCAGTAAGCGGCGCGGGCCTCGAGGTGGAAGGGGAAGAAGGCTTTGCCTTCATTGTCGACGGTCTTAATTGTCTCGTCGTCGTTGTAAGTTACCAGCCGATTTGCCGGGGGGCCGCCGCCAAGCGCGTAGCCCACGCGGGCACCCACGGTGATGTTGGGGGTCAACACGCGGTCGATACTCAGCAAGATGCGCTTGGTCGCGAGCACGGCGCCACCGCCCACCTTGCCCACTGCAGTCGTTTTGAAAAACTCTGGATCGTACGTGTTCGTCGTGCTGCCGCTTTGGTAGCAGGCCCAGTTCCCAGTGGTCTGCGTGTCGCCCATGCAGATGTTGTCGCCACCGGGGACGAACGCGGCGTCCAACGCGAAGTGCACGCCGATCCACCACTTCTTGGCGGGCCCGGATTCTGGATCGCTGCCGGCTTCCACGCCGCACTTGCCGTTGATGCAAGTCCCCGAGGGGCAATCGGCGGTTGTGGTGCAGCTCGGCGCGGTCTCGCAGGTGCCGTCCATGCAGAGCAGGCCGGCCTTGCACTCCGCAGAGTTATCGCAGGCCACGCCCCAGTCCTTGGTGCCGCCGCTCTGTTTGCCCGAGTCGCAGCCCGGGAAGTCAGGCGGGCAAATCTCTTTCGCCGCACAGCGCGCGGGCGCATCGGCGTCGTCGTAGCTCGGGGGCTCCGCCGCGCTTTGCTCAGCGAGCGCGATCTCGATCGGCTGGCTCTTCGTGCCCCAGTTGACGACGTCGTCGCCCTTGGGGTTCTTGCCGTGGACGTAGAGCTTCAAGGTGCCGGCCGTCTGCGTGGCATCGCACGGGATCTGAGCCCGAAAGCTGTTCCCCTTGTGGACCATGGCCACCGACTTCCAGGTCTCCGCGCCGAACGCCTTGTAGCGGAGCTCAACCGCGGTGACCTCTTCATCGGTCTTGCACTGCACTGGGATTGGGCGGCGCGTCTCGACCTCGGTCACGTCGGGCGTGCAGGTGAGGCCATTGCCCTCGGCCCCGCCCGCTTCAGGTGCTGCGGCGGCTGCAGCAGCTTGCTGCTTCTTGCCGCCCTTCTCAGCCGGAGTCGCCGGGGTCTCGACCGCGCCACCGCCGCCGGACTGGGCGAAGGTCGCCTGCGTCTCGGGGGTCGCCAGGCCAGCGTCGAGCTTCACGTTGGCGTCGGTCGCGAGCGCCGTCGTGAATGCTTCCTTGGCGCCAGCCTGATCGTTGCGTCCGCTGCCGCGCACGATGCCCACGTACATCCAGGCCTTGGCCAGAGTCGCGGGGCTGCACTTGTCTTCGCACGCCTTGATCGTGCCGGTCAGCACCGACTCCGCCTTGTCGAAGTCGGTCGCGAGGTAGTGCGTATTGATCGCCTCGTCGATCTTCTTATTGGCGGCGGCGTCGCGGGTGAATTGGCCAAGCGCCGGGATCGAAAAAAGGACCACCAGGGCAAGGGTGAGCAGGCGAAGAAACTGTCGATGCACGTCTCGATCTCCGGGTAGTGGCTCGAACCACGTCGCTCGCATAGCGCAAATCCGGCTGGAAGTGTCGCGAGCCGTGGAGAGTGGCTCAAAAGCGACGATCGCCGAGCCTGAGTGTCATTGGCTGCCTGTTTTCGGGCAACCCTCCTTGACCCCCTCGGTCCGTACGAACTGCACGCGCCGGTTGAGCTGGCGGTTCTGATCGGTCGTATTGTCCACGATGGGGCGCTCCATGCCGTAGCCCATCGAGGTGAGTCGCTCGGGCGGAACTCCATGCCCGACCAGGTACTTTCGTACCGAGCCCGCGCGACGATTGCTGAGATCCTTGTTGTAACGCGCCGCACCAACGTTGTCGGTGTGGCCCTGGATCTCGACCTTGATATCCGGGTTCTTGATCAGGACGTCAACCACGGCGTCGAGGAGCGGGAAGCTCTCGGGCCGGATCTTGTCCTTGTTGAACTCGAAGTGCACCTGCTGGGTGATCTTCACCTCGCAGTCGGTCACGATCACCAGGGCTGGCTTCGTCGGGCAGCCGAGCGGCTCTTCGGTCGTGGAGCCGATCTCGTTCGGGCACTGATCCTTCACGTCCGGAACGGTGTCCTTGTCGTTGTCGGGATCCGGGCAACCGTCGGTGTCCTCGTAGCCGTCGGGGTCTTCCGCTTCGAGTGGGCACTTGTCGCTCGAGTCGGGGATGCCATCGAGATCGTTGTCGAGCTCGGGACAGCCGTCGTCGTCGAGGTAGTTGTCCTTGTCCTCGGGGTCCAACATGCAGGAGTCGGCCGAGTCGGGGATGCCGTCGCCATCGCTGTCCGCATCGTCGGGGCAGCCGTCTTCGTCCTGGAAGTTGTTGAAGTTCTCGGGCTGCTCCGGGCACTTGTCGAGATTGTCGGGGTAGCCGTCGCCATCGCGATCCCCCGGCTTGGACTCGACGAATGCGCGCTCCGCGCAGTATTCCGGGGGCGACAGGAACAGCGCCGCGCGCGCGTTCGGCTCGGCGCGGTAAAGATGAGAGCTCGCCTTCGAGACGAAGCCTTGGTCGAGCTCGATAGCGGCGAATTTGAGCTGGCTCCGCGCGGTCGCGAGCTCGCGTGGCGCGCAGCGCACGGCGCCGTTGCGCTCCGCCTGTTCGATGACTTTCTCGAGCCCGGCAATTTGCCCGCGCAGCCGCGGCGGTTCGGCGCAGCTCATGAGCGCCAGTGCGGGTAGGGCGAGTAACGCTCGCGAACGGCGCTTCATCGGCCAGCACCACGGTGCGCTTCACGCGCGAGAGTGATCGCCTTGTCCGCGTACTCCTCCGCGGTCTCAGACAGATCGATGGCGTCGCCGTAGTCCGCCTCGGAGGCTTCGCTGCGCGCCTTCTCGAGGTGCTGCTGCGACATGTAATACTCGTAAGGCGCGTACTGCTCTGCCCCAAGTGAGCGTGCTTCTTCCAGCTTCGCGGACGCCGAGTTCACTTGGATGGCGTAGACGAAGTTGCCACACCCCGTGGTCGACAGCGCCATCGCGACGATCGCACCCGCCCACAAGGAGGACCTCGGCGCTTGGTTTCTTGGCTCGCTTCGCACCGGAATGCTCACTGACTGGTTCGCTCCCGAGACACCGGGCGGTGGCGCGGAAATTCGCTCGGGAACGCTACCAACCGGGTCGCTTTCCAGTCAACGAAGATTTCGCCCCTGGGTCCGCCTTTTGACGTCCGCCGCACACCGAGCGGCGCCCCACCCCATAGGCAGGAGTCCCCGCGGAATTACTGAGCGTCGCTAAATGCATGGGCCCGAGCGCAAAGGAGCTCTCGGGTGGGAACGCTCGCAAATCGCGCCGCGGCCGTTTGGCCGCTTTCCGTGGCCCGCTGCCCGCCGAGCCGGGCTTCTCAAAGCCGCCGGTAAACGCCGACGACTTTGCCGAGCAACATGGTCGCTTTGAAGTCGGTCGCACGGACCAAGATCGGCGCCATCTGCGCATTGGCCGGCTGGAAGCGCACGTAGTCCCGCTCCGGGAAGTAGTACTTCACGGTGGCCTCGTCACCGATCAGGGCCACCACGATATCGCCCCGCTCGGCGGTTGCTTGCCGCTTCACGAAGATGTAATCGCCGCTCAGAATCCCGGCCTCAATCATCGAGTCGCCGCTCACGCGGAGGCCGAAGACATCACGCCCGCCACGCACCAGCATGCGATCGACGCGAATGGTGTCGACCACGTTCTCTTCGGCATAAAGGGGCAAACCGGCCGCGACGCGCCCGAGCACGCGCACTTCGACCAGGTCCTCGTCGCTCACCTTGGCGGCGGGAGGGGCCGCATCTTCGACGAACTTCTCGACGAGCTTCAGCGCGCGACTCTTCATGTCCTCGCGGCGCAGGTACCCCTTGCGCTCGAGCGCGCGCAGGTGATCGTTGACTCCGTTCGTGGAGCGGATGCCCATGTACTCGCCGATCTCGCGCAGCGTGGGCGGGTAGCCGCGCTCTTCGATGGAGCGGCGAATGAAGTCCAACGTCTGCTCTTGGCGCTTGGTCAGGCCCTGCATGGCGCGGAGGATACTGAACGGGTGTTAAGACGTCAAATTCTGAACCGCCTGCTCAAACGGAGAGCTAAAAAAGTCCGTCATTTCCGAGGTCTAACAGCCTGTCCCCAGCTTCTCCTCGGCCTGGCCCCAGGGCGAATATAACCCGCTAGGGTTATCCGGCCCGCCAGAACCACCCCGAATGCGCGAAAAGAAAGCGCTCAGAACTTATTGCTGATGGTCAGGAACGTGAGCTTGTCGTTGGTTTCCCGCAGGCGCGAGGCGAGCAGCCGCACCACGTTCCAGAGCACCTCGTAGGCGAGGTCCTTGTGCAGGAAGAGCAGGTCGTCGAAGCCGTCCTTCGGAATCGCGAGCACCCGGCAGCGATCGTGCACGCGGGCGTCGGCTGAGCGCGCTGACTCATCCAGCAGCGCCATTTCGCCGAAGATCTGGCCGGGTCCTAAAATGGCCAAGGCCTCCTCGCCCATGCCGGCGACGTCGCGACTGATGCGGACCTTGCCCTCCAAGATCAGGTAGAGCTTGTCGCCGGCGTCCCCGTGCTGGAAGATCTTGGTGCCCGTGGCATGGCTCTCCTCGACCGCGACCTTGGCAATGAGCTCGAGCGCGGCCGGCTTGAGACCCGAAAAGAGTTCGATCTTCGAAAGCTGCTCAACGCGCTCGGACATGGGAGCTCGCAGCGTACCGGGAGTCGTTGGCGGCGCACAAGCGGTCCGCACCCGAACGCCCTCCGGCTGGGGCCGTGCCCCAGACCCCGCGCTGCTCCGCAGCGTTGCCCGCATCTCACTTGCGCTGCGCTAGCGTACGAAACGCACTGAAAACGGAGGGGTCGTTTTCAACATGGGTTTCCCGCTCGAATCGAGGCCGGGCACGAAGGACTTTCGAAATGCGCACTCGCGGGCGAGCCTCCCAAAACCGTGGCCGGGGTCTTTGGCGACGCTCACGCTCTTGGCGCGCCCTTCGGGCGATACGGTGACCACCAGGAAGACTACGGCGTTGTCGATGCCGTCGATGTCGGCCTCCGGGGGAAACCCGCAGTCCTTCCAGCTCAGCGTGGAATCTGGGGTAGCTGCCCGGGATTTATCTTCAGCGGGTGCGGGCGGCGGCGCCGGCGCCGTGCCGCGCCCGCCTGGGACGCCGCTCGGCGAAGCGTTGGCTTGGCGCACCGCGTGGGTGGCGGTGCCGTTGGCGCTCGTCACGCCACCCGCGTAGCGATCGCCGGTACCGGTGACGAATCCCTCGCCGGTGAGGTCGACGGGTTCGTTCGGATCCGGCTCTTGCGTGAGGACCTTGCCGGCCTGCGCGGGAGCCGGCGGCGGAGGAGGCGCCTCGGTCGGCGCAGCCTTTTGCGGAACCGCTTCGTGCTGCGGCGGCGGTTCTGGTTCTGGAGGTGGGGGAGGTGGCGGCGGCGGCCGCTCGGTTTCGATATCCACTTCGCCGCGCAGCCGCTCGCGCACCTTTTGGATCACCTGCGCGGCGAAATCGTGCAGATCGCCGAGCGACGTCGCGGCTTGCGTCGCGGGTGCCCCGTGGACCGTCAGTGTGCCCGCAATTCCAAGAATCGCTCCGATTCTCAGATCTCGCCGACCAAGCGCGAGAATCGGCGCGAGCGGGTCGCGTAGTTCGCGCGCCTTGGCCCCTTGGCTATCGAGGCGCGCGACGCTTTCGGCATCGGCTGGAGATCGGCTTGCGTCTGCCATGGCGCTGGGAAGCTACTTGCCTGGTGCCGCCTCGACCGGCGTCGGCTCTGCGACTGGCGAGACCGCGAATGCAATTTTGGCGACGCCGGCGCGCTTCAAGAGGTCGAGCACATGGATGACGCGACCGTGTTCGACCTTGCGATCGGCCCGGATCACCGCGCGCAGATCTTTGTTCTTGGCTTTCGCGTCTTTGGCGAGGGGCGTGATCGCTTCATCGTTGGCGATCACGTTGGAGTCCACGCGAGCTTTTCCGTCGATGCTGAGCTCCACGGAAAATACGGTCTGGAGCGACTCGCCGCTCGCCGCCTTGGGCAAATCCATGGGCATGCCCTGCGACACGATGATCTTGGCGGTCACCATGAAGATGATGAGCAACACCAGCGTGACGTCGACGAGCGGCGTCACGTTGATGCCGGCGATTAGGCCGTTATCGTCGTCATTCGACCCGCCCGCCATGGCCTAGGCCTCGCCTTCGGCGTCGCTACGCGCAGGCTTTGCGGCCTTGCCCTTGCCCTCTTCGGGCTCGTCCGCCGCGGCGCGTACCGCTTTGCGCGGCTGCTCGACCGGCGAGACCAGGTACGAGAGCAGCACGTGACTTAGCGCAGAGGTATTGGCGAGCGTAGCCTTCGCCAAGCGCTGGTAATAATTGTACGCCGCGACCGCAGGGATGGCGACGGCGAGACCGACCGCCGTGGCAACCAACGCTTCAGCGATGGCGGCCATCACCTCTTGAGGGGCCGCGACCGCTGCGGATTTGACCGCCACGGTGCTCTGTTTTCCGAGCTGCTCGAACGCCTCGACGACGCCGATCACGGTTCCGAACAAGCCGATGAAGGGGGCATTGTTGCCGAGCGTCCCGAGGAACGCCAAGCGGCGTTCGAGCTTCATGCGCTGCAGCGCCATCGCGCCTTCCATCGCTTCTTCGGCCGCGCGTGCGCCGCGATCCGCTTCGAGGAGTCCAGCGATGACAACCGCGGCTTCAGCACTCGGCGACGCCTCGAGCGCCTTCCGCGCGGCCTCGTAGTCTCCACGGCGCAGCTCGTCACGCAGCTTCTCGGCCAGGCGAGCGATGTCATCGCGCAGCGACCAGTAGAACCAGCCCCGTTCCAACATGATGGCGACGGAAATTACGCTGAGCCCGAGCATGAGAAACATGACCCAACTCGCGCCGAAGTTGGTCATCAGCTTTTGCAGCCACTGCACTAAATTCATCGGGGCCTTCCTTGCCTTTCTCCGGGCGAACTCGACATCGAGCAGACGTCGCCGTTCCGCAACGGCTGAGAGGTCTGCTTTCTTCCAGCGCGGGCGATTCCCTGGATCCCAGCACCGCCGCACGCGGCGTGTTTCGAACTTGATGGGATTGAGAGCTTCTGCACCAGGGCCCCGCGCGCGCGTCAGTTAGCACAAAAGTGCGGCGGAGCCTCGAGATGCGAGTGACTGGCTGGCCGGTTTGTCGACTCCAGGCCGAGACGAGGCTCAAAGCTCGTGAGGCATGAGGTCGTAGGGCGAGCGGAAGAACTGCTGCGGGGAGTAGGCCTTCAGGCAGGACACTCGCCGCATATAGATGTCGGCGTAGAGGTCGACCTGCAGTCCGAAGCTCGACATTTCGTTTTGCTCCTTCAACAGCGAGCCGAAGTACGGATGAAAATGGCGTGACACGCGCTCGGCGAGCACCTCGTGCTCGCTCAAGTTCGCTCGGAGCTCGCTGCGGATTCGATCGAGCGCCCGCTTGATGCGCAGGCGCTCGCCTTCGATGAAGGCATCGGTCGAGGTGGTGCGGCCGAGCTCCTTGAAGCGCGTCTGGTAGTAGCGGAGCTCGTCCTCCAGGCGATCACGCGCCTCTTCGAGCGATCGTTGCCGGGCGAGCTCGAGCGAGCAGTGCTCGTGGGCTTCGATTTCGGCGTCGAGTTCGGGGATGATCATCGCCGTGTGCCAGGACGACTCCTTCTTCGAGCGCAGGATGTCCCCATAGATGTGATCGCCGACGTAGAGCACGCTCGAGCCTTGAACTTGAGCGAGGCGCTCGAAGTCTGCGAGGTTGCCGCCCTCGTAGATACGCCCCCGCTCGAGCTGGTTCTTGACGGGCTTCAGTGCGTCACCCTCGCGCTCCATGAGCGCGCGCCCTTCCTGGAACCATTTCGGCTTCGCCGCGGCGCAGATCACGTAGTCGAAGTAGTGCCGCCAGGTTGGGTACTCCGGCATCGCCCCACCGAGCAGATAGCTCATCATCTTGTCGGTGAAGTGGAAGGGCGAATTGGTGAGCACGAATAGGTGCTTGCCCGCTGAGCGCAGCTTGTGCAGCGTGCGCGCGAGCTCGGGGTCGCGCTCGACGTAGCGCGGGAAGTCGGCGGTGAGTTCGGCGTACACGGTGCCGTCGGCGTGAGCCTCGTCGATGGCAGCGCGCACGTCGCTGAACAGCTTGTCGAAATCGATGGTTTCGCCGCGCTTCTCGAGCGCATCGACAATCGCCGCGTAGCTCGTCACCTCGCAGAGCGCGAACAGGGTGTCGATCCAGTGATAGCGCGGGGTGTGCGGACGGATGCGCTTGTGGTGGTAGAGCTCGACGAGCTCTTCGCGCGGCAGGCGCTTGAGGCCGTGGTAGCCGCAGTGAACCACTTTGTAGCGGTCCATTTTCAGGATGTGACCGTAGCGCTTGTCGACCAGCAAGCCGCGGATCGGAAAGCGCGGATCGTAGGTGATCTCGGTGAGGTAGCTCGGGTAGCCACGGCGAATCAGGCGCTCGACGGTGAGCCGCACGCTGAGTCGATCCATCTCGTCTTGGCGATAGACGGCCAGCGTGTAGTCCATGTCGAAGCCCAGCCACTCGATGCCGGACAAGCGCAGATCGCGGTTCACGAACACGCGGTCCTTGCGCGGGATCGCGTGGCCATTCGGCGGCGGCAAGCTCACGCCGGCGATGGGGAGTACGAGTTGTCGGTTTCCCGGAGGCGCGGCCGAAGCCGGCGGCGGGGACGCGGAGGGGTCGCCCACGGTCAAGCGTCCAAGGTAGCAGGCTTTCCGCCGTTCGCCGAGTAACGGACGCCATGTCCCGCGACGATATGGGCGAGGGCGATGTGTGGGCCGCGTTGTTGAAAGCCGCCTTCGAGCGGCCGTTGGGCCATGAAAAGGGGGGTGTCCAGGTCGACGAATCGAAAGCCGCCGATGCCGGCAGCGAGACACGCCGAGGTGGTCATCGCCAGTTCTGTCTCGACCATTCCGCCGACCATTAGGCCGAGCCCGTGGGCGCGTGCGCACGCGATCATGTCCCACGCTTCGACGATGCCGGTCTTGGTGATCTTCACGTTGATCACGCTGACTCCACCGCGAGCGGCGAGGCGGGCGACCTCGTTCGCAGAGCGCGCGCTCTCGTCGGCGGCCACCGCGACGCCGCCCACGCGTTCGACTTCGGCG
>JAEUAF010000123.1 GCA_019695485.1 Sorangium sp. | reverse complement strand
GAAATTCCGAACAACAAACGCAGTTTCATTGCGACCCACAAGTCCTTGCGACAGGTGCTTCGGCGGCGGGCAAAGTGCGACCCATCGGGGCCGCGCGACAGCACGTCCGTGACGAAGAGTGATGATGAGGCTCAGCTCTCGGTCACCCGTTCCTGGAAAAGGGGCGCCTCAGCGTTGCGCTTGCCTCGAACCTCTTGCCTCTGACCGAAGCATCGCTGATTTCTTCCCCGGTGGGATTTTTCCAAAGGGGATACCGAGCACGACAACCGAACTGCCTCGAATCGAGCCGCTCGGGAACTGAGAGACAGCGCAACCGCCGCGAAACAGTTCGAAATTTGTGGCGCTCCCCCTCAACCCGCCGGCCCCATGCGCCGTTGCTATTCACGTGTCGGCCCGTCCATGACGTCACGCCTTCGCCGATCCATGACTCCTACCTCTACCTACGAGCGTCGACGCTCCCCTCGTGGATACGTGGCCGCGCTGGCCACGGTATTCGTCGACAACCGCCGCGCGGGGGACTTCGTGGTGCGCGATCTTTCGGCGAGCGGCGCGCTGTTGGTGAACGGCCCGAGGCTACCCCTGGGAGTGCCATGCCGCGTCTCGTTGCGCGTGCCGGGGCTCGGCCCACTCGGGCTCGCGGCCGAGACGGTGCACGTGACAGCAGGCGGCGCTGACCGGCACACCGCCGGCGTCAAGTTCGTGGGGCTGTCGCCCGAAGTCGCAGACGGTCTCGCCGATCTCGTGTCTCAGGAGCTCGATCGGAGCGCGCAGCCCTCCGTGCTCGTAGCCGACGATAACCTGATGCGGCTGTCGAGCGTGGCGGAGGACTTGGCTGAGCTCGGCGAGCGCCCGCTGCTCGCGCTGACCCCGCTCGAGGTCGTGCACTGGTTGTGTGACCCCGCCACGACCGTCAGCCTGGCCCTGCTGAGCGACGACTTACACCAACGTGGAGCGAGCGGGCTCTACGACTTCGTGCGCGGAGAGTTTCCGAACGTGCGAACGGTGCTGCTCGATGCACAGCTTGGCCGCGAGGAAATCCGCGAGCTCCTCGAGTGGGCGACGACCTCGCCGCGCAGCGCCGCCAATCTCCGGCGTGCGACGCCGATCGACGCCTTTTGAACGGGGCCGCCCTACCACTCGGCGACGGGGAACGGCGGCCCGGGGCGCGCGAACAGGAACCCCTGCAGCAAATCGCAGCCGAGCCCGATCAAGGTATCCTTCTCCGCCGGTGTCTCGATGCCCTCGGCCACCACCAACAGACCCATGTCTTTGCAGAGCGTGGTCATCGATGCGACGAGCTTCTGCTGCACGGGCTTCTGATCGATGCCACGCACCAGCGCCATGTCGAGCTTCACGATGTCCGGCTCCAACAACGCAAAGCTCGTGAGGCCTGCGTAGCCAGCGCCGAGGTCATCGATCGCAATGCGGAAGCCAAGCTCGCGCAGCGCCTTCACGCGCCCGCGCACGTTCTCGATGTTGTCGAGCGACGCCCGCTCGGTAATCTCGAGCACGACGCGATGCGCGATATCGGCCAGCTCCGTGCCGCGTGCGCAAAGCTCCGGATCCGCCAAATCCTCAGGGTGGAGGTTCACGAACAGCGTCATGTCTTCAGACGCGTCGAGCAGCGGTTTCACCGCGCGCGCGCGCACCACGCGCCCCAATCGCTCGAGCTGGCTCAGACGCTCCGCGGCGTCCAACACCTCCGACGGGCCGGGCAACGACGGCTCGCGCGAGCGGAGCAGCGCCTCGTAGCCGAATACGCTGCCGTCCTTCGAGCGCAGGATCGGCTGCATGGCTACCCACAGGGAGCTGAGCGCCCGCTCGAAGCCCGCTTCGAGCCCCGCACGATCGGACGCCATGCCCGTCACACCGAGTAGCTCCAGCGCCTTGCGCTTCATCCGAGCGAGTCGATAGAGCTGAATCGCTTGCTCGACCGTGGCGCGCACCGCCGCCGGGTCTACGGGCTTTACCAGGTACTTGAACGCGCCATAGTCGATGGCTTCCGTGGCGCTCTCGAGCGCGGGCAGCCCCGTCACCAACACGACCGGCAGATCCGCCTCATGGTCACGGATTTGACGCAGTAACTCGAGGCCATTCATGCCGGGCATCGAAATGTCGCTCACAACCACGTCGATCCCACCCTTGCGCACGCGCTCGACGGCAGCGTGGGCGCTCTCCAGCGTCTCCACTTTGTAGGCGCCATCGCGCAGACACCGCTGGAGCGCCCTCAAAAATACCGGTTCATCGTCGACCAAGAGTACGGTCGCGACCCCCTTCGGCACCACGGAATCAGTGGGTTGGTTCACACTTGCCTCGGCGTCCGCAGCGTAAGACTTCGCACGGGATTAGCAAGGAACGCCCGCCCTGAACGCCCGTTCGCAGCGGGTCGCCGTGACTTGGTTCTGTCCGAGACACCTGCGATAGATTCAAATCCGACATTCTCTCACGTCCCCCGCCAACGGCACAAGCCGCCGGCAAGGTAAGCGCAGACGACGGGAGGCCGCTTCCGCCACCCTGAGATCCAGGAACCCAAGTTCGTCCTCGCACGCGGTCCGCGCGGGTTGACGAACACCGACGATCAAGCGAGTTTTGGCGCCTGAATGCACCTCCTGATCAACACCGGCGGCGGTGACGCCCCTGGATTAAATGCGGTGATCCGCGCGGTGACCTTGTCTGCCTGCCGACGCGGATTTCGAGTCACCGGTATTCACCGTGGCTATGCCGGCCTGCTGAATGAATACCCACGCGGCCTGATCCCGCTCACGCGAGACAGCGTGCGCGGCATCGCCGAGCTCGGCGGCACGATTCTCGGCACTGTAAATCGGGGCAGTCCCTTTCAATACCCGATCACGGACGGCGGCCCAGGCGCGCTCTCGGATTTGAGCGACCGCTTGCTCGAGAACTTCAAGGCGACCGGCGCAGATGGCCTGATAGCCGTCGGCGGCGATGGCAGCCTGCGCATCGCCGCCCGCTTGATGGAAAAGGGTCTGCCGGTGATCGGTGTGCCCAAGACCATCGACAACGATCTCGCCGCCACCGAGGTGACCTTCGGCTTCGACACCGCCATGAGCTTCGCCACCGAGGCCATCGGTCGTCTACACTCGACGGCGGAGGCGCACAGTCGCGTGATGGTCGTCGAAGTGATGGGGCGCTACGCGGGCTGGATCGCGCTCTATGCGGCGCTCGCCGGTGGCGCCAACGTCGCACTCCTCCCCGAGATCGATTTTGACCTCGACCGCGTATGTGCGTCGCTCGAACATCGCTTCGAGACCGAGCGCCCCTTCGCGATCGTGGTCGTCGCCGAGGGCGCAAAGCCCTGCGGCGGCTCACTGCTCGTGAAGGCGGAGGAGCTCGGTAAGGAGCGCACGCTCGGCGGCATGGGCGCGTTCGTCGCCGAAGAAATCGCGCGGCGCACAGGCCTTGAAACGCGCAGCCTAGTGCTCGGTCACCTGCAGCGCGGAGGTTCGCCGACGCCCAACGACCGCGTGCTTGCCATTCGTTACGGCGCCGCGGCCGTACGCCTTGCCGCCGAGGGTCGATGGGGTCAGATGGTCAGCTATCAACCCCCGCGGATGAGCGACGTGCCAATCATCGAAGCCATCGCCCACCAGCGTTCGGTGCCGCTCGACCACGACGCGATTCAAACCGCGCGCGATCTAGGGATTTGCCTGGGCTAGCTCGCTCGAGCCGATGAATTGAGGATCTTCGTTGGGTCGCCGGGCCAGACAGCCACTTGACTCGCGCCTGGAATCGACGGAAATCGGTGCGCGAGATGAGAAACGTCCTGCCCTCGCTGGTCCTGCTTTCGTCGCTCGCCGTCGCCTGCACGCAGAAAGAGGCGCCTGTCGCCGCGCCTTCGGGCGAACAAGCGGGCTTCGCGGAGCGCTATCCGGCACGCCTAAACGGTACACGCCAACACTTCGCGAGTGACGAAACCCAGACCCGCACGGCGCTCGCCGAGTTCAAAGGCTACCCCGACGCCCTAAAAATCCCGAATTTTGCCGAGGTCGGCAACGTGGTGGCGCGCGCAGACTCGAGCGGGCGCTCCAGCGCGTACAGCGAGGCGTCGCTCGAATCCGAAACGGTGAGCCGCTTCTTCGAGGAAGAGAAGGACGGCTTGCGTCAGAAGGTCGGCGGCGCCGTAAGCTACGCCTCGACGCAGAAGAAGTGCCCGGAGGACTTGGGGGGCGCGGCGGTCGGTGCCATGGAGCGCGGCGTCGACAAGCAACTCGAAGAGCGCCTGCGCGCGCACAGCGAAGCGCACCGCTACATCGAGGATCACCAAGAAGAGCTCGGCAAGGCCAATGTCGAGACGCTCGACAAGCAGGCCGACAAGATCGCACACGCCAGCAACGTCGCATATGTGCGGCTCGAGCTTTATCGGCGAGAGGTCGAGGCGCTGCTGTCCGACGCCTCCAGCGTGCGTTCGACGCTCGACCGCACCATTCAGGAGAGCGACGCCACGCTGAACGACGCCGCCGCTCCAAAGATCAAGAAGGCCACCGCGCAGCGCCACAAGGCCGCCGCCCAAGCCGCGCGCACGGCCCTCGACGCGGAGGTCGAGCAGGACCAGCGCGGCCTCGAGGAGATGCGCCAGCGCATCACAGCCCTACAGAACGATTACAAGACAGCGCTCGACGCTTTGCTGTCGGATATCAAGGTCCGGGCCGAGAAGAAGTAGCCTCGGCCGCGGAAACACCGCAAAACATGGTCGATTCCGGGCTCCGAGACAGCCCTCGACCGCGCGAGGGCGAAAGAGTAGTCTCCCCCGCATGACGTGGAAGGTCGTGCCATTCGTCATGCTTTGTCTCGCCTCCTGCGCGGAGGGCGGTCACCGTCACCATTCGAAATTCGCCGACGACGACAGCGAGGAGACCTCGTCGTCCGCCGAGCATCGTCGCGAAAAGATCGATCGCGATAGACCCTCCGACGAGGACGACGGCAAGAACGGCAAGCTCACCAAGGTGAGCAACGCGACCCCGCCGGAGCCCGAATTCAAGGAAGGCATGTCGGTCGACGAAGCCATCAAGGCGGTGCCACCCGGTATCGAGCGGCGCGACATCGATCAGGAGACGCTCGGCAAGCCGCTGCAAGACATGTCTGTGTACGAGCCCTGCAAGCCTGGCTCGACGCGCGTGAAGCTGCGCGTCGCCGTCTGGGATGGGCGGGCCGTCGGCATCAACGTCACCACGACACCTCGTAACGACAAACTCTCGAGCTGCATCAAGGGCCGCATTGCCGAGATCAAGTGGGAGAAGAAGGTCCGCTCGCTGAATACGATTGAGTATCAGCTGTAGTCCCTACGCCGTCGCATGGTCCATGCAGAGCGGCGCGGAATCAGCGCTCCTCGATCAGAATTCGGTCGCCGCGCGCCGGAGCTATTTCGCTGCTGGTGCTTGCTTGCTGAGCCGGACCGCCGTCAGGGAACAACGCGGGGCAGGCGCGGCACCAGACCCGCGCTGGGGGCCGCCGCGTTCGCCCAAAGTCACGTTGGGTCGGACGGCGCGCTCGTTACCGGGCAGCCCTCAAGGCCAATCCCCCGCTCCGACCCGCGCTGGGGCCGGTCGCACGCCGGATCGGGGATTCCGGCCAGGGCACCCAGCGTCCCGGCCCGCCCGCAGGAACTGAAAAGGAACTGCATTGGGGGGGCTGGTCAAATCGCGGCTGCGATTTATAAATGAGCCCGCACTCATTAAATGGCTCGCCTCACCCCACCCCAGCCCAATGCGCGTAGCCCGCGCGCGCCGCGGCGTCCGCGTCCGCGTGGGCGACCCCAGGTGATTTCTGCGGATCGAATCTTGGAAGTCGCCCGCGAGGTGTTCCTGGAGCGCGGGATCCAAGCCACCACGGGTGAGGTCGCGCGGCGCGCCGCTGTCTCCGAGGGCACGCTGTTTCGCCACTTTCACAGTAAGGATGCGCTGTTTCGGGCGGCGATGCGCTTCGACCCGGAGGCGGTGCCGGGCTTCGTCGAAGCGCTGGCGGCAGAAACGGGCGAGGGCGACCTCGGCGACCGCCTCCTCGACTTCGCGACCCGTATGCTCGAGCTCGGGCGCGTGGCCGTGCCGGTCATGATGATGTCGTGGTCGAATCCCGCGGGGGAGTACCACCTAGAAAAGCTCGGGCTGCGTTCGGACGGTTATCGGCGGGTGTTCTCTGCGGTCTGCCAGTTCTTCGAGCGAGAGCTTTCGGCTCGACGCCTGCGCCGCGAGAAGGCGGAGCTCCTGGCGCGCATCTTCATGGGTAGCCTGCACCACTATTGCATGGCCGAGCTGTTCAAGTTGACGGCGGAAAGCTCGCTGTCACGCGAAGATTTCACGCACGGACTCGTGGACATGTTGCTATCTGCCGCCGGCTACCGGACAGCGCCCGAAACGCGACGCGGGCCTGCCCGGCGCGCCCCGTAGGGTCAGCCGACTATTTCAGGTGATGAAGACGATGAAAACACACGCTAAGACACTGACGAGCAGCGCGCTCGTCGTCGCCGGCCTGCTCTCAGGCTCACGCCAAGCTTTGGCAACTCAACCGCTCCAGGCTTTCATCGAGCGCGCGCAAACGCAGAGTTTCGATGCGCGCGAGGGTGTTGCGACTACCACGCAGCGGGAAGCGGAGGCCGACGCTTCGCTCGGACGCATCCTGCCGGCCTTTTCCGCGCGCGGCGTGTACACGCGCAATCAGTACGAGGCCGTGGCGACGCTGCCCAGTATGCCGCCGGTGAAGCTCGTCATTCAGCGTCAAAATCAGCTCGACGGCTTTCTGCAGCTCGACGTCCCGATCGTCGATATCTCGAGCTACCACCGCTACAAGTCGCAGAGCGTCGTGGCGCGCGCGACGCGCGAACAGCAAGCGGTGACGAGTCTGATGGTAACGCGCGCCGTGGCGCAGATGTACTTTCAATTCCTGGGAGCGAGCGGCCTTGTGCGTTCGGCGGCCCTCAGCGTGAAGGCTGCGGAGGACAACCTCCACAACGTGGATGTGCGGCTCGAAGCAGGGGTCGCCACCGCGTTCGACCATGAGCGAGCGCTCGCCAACGTCGAGCTCGCTCGTCAAACCCTGGCGGACACGGAACTCGGGCGTGACCTCGTGGCCCGACAGCTCGAAACCTTGAGCGGCCTCGCCCCGTTGCCGGCCGAGGATTTCCCGGCGGACGACCTTCACGAGGAAGCGCCGCTCGAGCGTTGGCAAGCGCTCGCCAACGAGACGCCTCAAATGCGCGCCGCGCGCAGCGCCGAAGAGGCTGCCTCCGAAGCCCAGAAGTCGGCTTCCACGGCGCTGTATCCGACTCTCGCGGGCTCGGCCCAGGAGCACTTCACGAACGCCCAGGGCTTCACCGGGAAGAACGCCTTCTACACGCTGCAGCTGGTCGCCTCGTTCCGACTCGACTACGCGACGCTCGCGAACCAGCGCGCTCAGGAATCTGCGGCCGCCGTGCAACGCATTCGCAGCGAGCGCACCGGGCGTTCGGTGCTCGACTCGACTTATGAAGCGTACCGGCGCGTGCAGGCGGGCATCGTCAAGAGTCGCTCGGCTCGCTCGCAAGCGGCCGCGGCGACGCGCGCCGCAGATCTTGCGACCGAACGCTACAACGCGGGTGTCGCCACGCAGCTCGACGTCACCCAGGCCCAGCGCGACGCCTTCCTGGCCGACGCCAACCGTATCTCCGCCGACGCGGACCTGACTTTCCAGCGTGCTGCGCTGCGCCTCGCCGTCGGCCAATCCACCACGACCGCAGGGAACCCCTGATGTACCGCCCCAACGAATCGCTCCTCTCCGCCCTCGCCACCAGCGCCGCGATCGTCGCGGCTTTGACCGCCGCCGCGTGTAACCACCCCGCCAACGCCGAAACCGATGCCGGGGCAAAGGCGCAAGCAGCCGTCGCCGTCACTACGGCAAAGGTCGTCGAAATCGAAGTGCCAACCACGCTGCGCGTGTCGGGCACACTGCGCGGCAATCAGGAGACCGATTTGGCCGCTAACGCCGTTGGCCGCGTGCTCGCGACGCAGGTCGAGCGCGGGGCGGCGATCGCACCCGGCCAAGTGCTGGCTCGCCTCGATGTTCGCGCGGCCGCGCTCTCGGCCGTCGATGCCCGCGCGCAGGCCGCCAGCGTGCAAGCGCAGCAGCAACAAGCGCAACAGGAGTGCGCGCGCTACGAGCAGCTGAAGCAAAAGGGCGCGGTCAGCGACCTCGACTACGATCGCGTGCAGACTCAGTGTCGCACGCTGCCGCTCACGGCCCAGGCCGCCACCGCGCGCGCTCAGCTCGCCGCGCAAAACGTGGGCGACGGCATCATTCGTGCGCCGTTCGCCGGCGTCGTCACGGAGCGCTATGTCGAGGTCGGCCAATACGTGCGCCAAGACTCGCGCATCGCCACGGTCGTGTCGCTCGATCCGCTGCGCCTCGAGTTGTCAGTGCCTGAAGCCTTCGTCGGTAAGGTGAAGACGGGTGCGAGTGTGAGCTTCCGGGTCGCCGCGTTCCCGGACAAGGTCTACACGGGTGACATTCGCTTCGTGTCGGGCGCGCTGCGCGCAACCACGCGCGACTTGGTCGTCGAGGCGCTGGTCAAGAACTCGGACAAGACGCTGTTGCCCGGCATGTTCGCCGACGTGGAGCTCACTACGGGCACCCAGAAGCTGCCGGGGGTGCCACGCGCGGCGCTGATCGATCGCGACGCTCAACAGCACGCATTCTTCCTGGCGAACGAGCGCCTCGAGGAGCGTATCCTCTCGCTCGGGCCGCCAAATGGGGAGCTTGTCAGCGTGCTGAAGGGCGCGCGCATCGGCGACAGCATCGTCACCGCGCCGCTCGACCACCTGACCAATGGCCAGCCCGCCCACTGAGTGAGGGAGAACCAGCATGCAATGGCTCGCTCAAGTTTGCGTTCGGCGTCCGGTGTTTGCCGGCGTGTTGATGTTGATCATCGTCGTGCTCGGGCTGGTTGGCTACACGCGCCTCGGGCTCGATCAGTTTCCGAACATCGATCTGCCGTTCGTGCTGGTGGTCACGCGCCTCGACGGCGCGGCTCCCGAGGAGGTGGAGACTGACGTCAGTGACAAGATCGAAGGCGCGGTCAACACCATCGAGGGTATCGACGAGCTGCGATCGACCTCCAGCGAAGGATTCTCGCAGGTCGCTATCGCCTTCAAGCTCGACAAGAACGGCGACGTCGGCGCGCAGGACGTGCGGGACAAGGTAAATACCGTCTTGCGCGACTTGCCGAAGGGCATCGACTCGCCGATCGTGAGCAAGGTCGATCCGCAGTCGGCGCCGATCATGCTGGTCGCGCTGCGCTCGCGCGAGCCGATCCGAGAGCTGACCGAGGTCGCAGACAAGCGCGTGCGTCGCCAAATCGAGAGCATCTCCGGCGTCGGCCAGGTCACGCTGATCGGCGGACGCGCCCGCGAAGTGCACATTTGGCTCAATCCGCTGCGGCTGAAGAGCTACAACTTGAGCGCGGTGGACGTGCAGCGCGCCATCGTGTCGCAGAATCTGTCGACGCCGGGCGGCAGTATGGACACCGGGCCCGAGTCGATCACGCTGCGTATCGCTGGCCGCGTCGACACGGTCGACAGCTTGTCGCAAATCGTCGTCCGTCAGCAAGGCGATCACTCGATTCGCGTCGCGGACATTGCCCGCGTCGAGGACGGCGAGCAGCAAATCGCCAGCGTGGCGGCGTACGACGGCGAGCGCACGGTCGTGCTCGCGATCCGAAAGCAATCGGGCACCAACACCGTCGCCGTCGTCGATCAAGTCAAGAAGCGCCTGGCCGAGGTCAAGCGCACGCTACCCCACGGCATCGATTTGGAGGTCGTGCGGGACAACTCGGAGTCGATTCGCACGGGTGTGAACTCGGTGAAGGAGCACTTGGCGGTCGGCGCGGCGCTGGCAGCGCTGGTCGTGCTTTTGTTCCTCGGCAACGTGCGCAGCACGCTGATTGCCGCCATTTCCATCCCCATTTCGATCATCGGCACCTTCGCGCTGATGTGGATGGAGGGCTTCAGTCTGAACATGTTGACGCTGCTGGCGCTCGCGCTGGCGGTGGGCATCGTGATCGACGATGCCATCGTGGTGCTCGAAAATATCGTGCGCTTCATCAACGAGAAGAAGATCAAGCCGTTCCCGGCCTCGATCTTGGCGACTCGGGAAATTGGGCTCGCCGTGTTGGCGACGACGCTGTCGCTGATGGCGGTGTTCGTACCGGTGGCGTTCGTCGGCGGCATCCCAGGCCGCTTCTTGAAGAACTTCGGGTACACGATGGCCTTCGCCGTCGGCGTCTCCTTGTTCGTCAGTTTCTCGCTCACGCCGACCATGAGCGCGCGATTGCTGCGCGCTGATGCGCACGGCGGCGGCGTGCTGGATCGCATCGTCGAAGCGTTCTACCGGCCGATCGAGCATGTCTACATGACCATGCTGCGTTGGTCGATGCGCCATCGTTGGGCGGTGGTGGTGTTGTGCGGGCTGTCACTCGGTTCATGCGGCCCGCTCATGAAGCACGTGCCGACGGGCTTCATCCCGGTCGACGATCAAGCGCAGTTCGAAGTCAGTCTGCGCACGCCCGAGGGCACCAGCGCCGAGGAGACCGCGCTCGTCGCGGAGCGCGTCGCGCAAGACGTGCGGCGGCTGAGCGGCGTGGCTCACACCGTGGTCACCGTCGCCGGCGGCGATCAACAAACGGAAAACCTGGCCAGCATCTATTGTGCGTTGATCGATCCCAGGGAGCGCAAGCAATCCCAGCTCGAGCTGATGGACATCGTGCGCAAGCAGGTGCTGGCGAAGCTGCCGCCCGAGCTCAGGGTGAGCGTCGGCGAAGTCGCGATGATCTCGGCCGGCGCCTCGCACGCTGCCGTACAGTACGTGCTGGTCGGACCGGACTTGCACAAGCTCGAGGAGTTGGCAGGGGAAATGACTCCGATCATCAAGAAGAGCCCGGCAGTCGTGGACTTCGACACCAATCTCATCCTCGGCAAGCCCGAGCTCAAGGTCGATATCGATCGCACGCGGGCCGCCGATTTGGGGGTGAATGTGGCCGACGTCGCTGACACGCTGCGCATGCAGGTGGCGGGCATCAAGGTCTCCACGTTCGCCGAACTCGGCGAGGAGTACGACATTCGCGTGCGCGCAGACCAGGACTACCGCCGCGACGCCGCTGCGCTGGCCTTGATGACGGTGCCGTCGAGCAAATACGGCACCATCCCGCTGACGCAGGTCGTCCACACGAGCACCGGCACGGGGCCCTCGCAAGTGAACCGCTTGGGTCGGCAACGTCAGGTCACCTTCATGTCGAACGTCGCGCCAGGACTTGGCGAGAGTGATGTCGTCAAAGTGATGAAATCTGCCTTCGATCAGGTGCATCCGCCGCCGGAGTACCGCTTGGTGCCGACCGGGCGATCCAAGTCTTCGGCAGAGCTCGGCGCTGGCTTTGCGCTCGCGTTCAGTCTCTCGTTCGTGTTCATGTACTTGATCTTGGCGGCGCAGTTCGAATCCTGGCTGAACCCGTTCATCATCTTGCTGTCGTTGCCGCTGACGGTGCCCTTCGCGCTGCTCTCTCTGATCATCTTCCATCAGGGCCTGAACCTGATGTCGGCGCTCGGTCTGTTGGTGTTGTTCGGCGTGGTGAAGAAGAATGCGATCTTGCAGATCGATCACACCAATCACCTGCGCACGCAGGGCATGCGGCGCCTCGACGCCATCCTGCAAGCCAACAAGGATCGCTTGCGGCCGATTTTGATGACGACGCTGGCGTTCGTGGCCGGCATGGTGCCCCTGGCGCTGTCGCGGGGCATCGGTTCCGGCAACAACCGCAACATCTCCGGCATCGTGATCGGTGGCCAGACGTTCTCGCTCCTGCTCACCTTGATCGCGGTGCCGGTCGCCTATTCGCTGTTCGACGACGTGCGACAGTGGGTTAGCCGGCGCAAGGCGGGAGCCGCCGATCGCGGTGAGAAGGAGCTCGATGCGCTGCTTGGCGGAGAAGCACCCGGCGCGCACGCGGAATAGCGCAAAGCGCGTTCGGAGCAGTGGGCGTCGCGCGCTGCTCAGCCGAACAGCGCGACCAGCGTAAGCACCGCGCCGCCCAACCACAGCACGACCCCGAAAGCGCGTCGCGTCGGGTCCAACGGCATGGCCTGGGCGCTGGTCGCGCGGCGACCGACGAGGACCGCCAGCAGCGCCGTCAGGCCGAGCGCCAAACTGAGCGGCTTGTCGAGCTCATCGTGGCTGGTCTGCCCGATCAAGGTCGAGAGCGCCAAGCTTCCGCTGAAGAACCCGAGCGACAAGAGTAGCGGCTTTACGATGCGCG
>JAEUAF010000003.1 GCA_019695485.1 Sorangium sp. | reverse complement strand
CTGCTTCGGCGGCGGGGGTGGCGGGGGCGGCCTCTCGACTTTGTTCGATCACGGTTTCCACTTTCGTTTTGTCGACACGTTGCATGAGATGCGAAAACGGAGCGACCGGCGTTCCCACGAGCGGCGTGGCCGCGTCGCTCCAGTTCGTGAATTGGCAATTCAAGAGGCGCTCGCTCGCACTCGCTAGCTCGGGCAGCACGGGCGCCAGATAAATGATGATCTGGCGATAGAGGTTCAAGATCACGCTGCACACGGCCTGAAGCTCGGACGCGCGAGCCGCGTCCTTCTTCAGCTTCCAAGGTTCGACGCGATCCACGTATTCGTTGGCGCGATCGGCGAGCGCCATGATCGAGCGCATGGCGCGCGCCAAATCGCACGACTCGTAGGCCTCGGCTATTTCCTGGCCTCGCGCTGCGCCCTCGGCGAACAGGCCACCATCCTCAGGATAAGCGGCTGCAAGCCCGGTCGACTCTACGAAGCGCGCCGTACGACTCGCCAAGTTGACCACCTTGCCGACCAAGTCCGAGTTGATCTTGGTGACGAATTCGTCGAGCTGGATGTCCACGTCTTCGACGCGCGGCCCGAGCTTACTCGCGTAGTAATAGCGAAGGTAAGCCGGCTCGAGGTGCTCCAAGTAGGTGCGCGCCAACACGAAGGTGCCCTTCGACTTCGACATCTTCTCACCGCCGACGGTGAGAAAGCCGTGCACTTGCACGCGACGCGGCAGCGAGAGCCCGGCCGCCTTCAACATCGCGGGCCAGAACAGGGTGTGGAAGTAGGTGATGTCTTTGCCGATGAAGTGGTAGATCTCGGTCGCGTCGGAGCGCCACCAGCGATCGAACTCCTCGCCGGTTTTGTCGCACCACTCGCGCGTCGACGCCATGTAGCCGATGGGCGCGTCGAACCACACATACCAGTAGTGGCCCGGCACGTCGGGAATCTCGAAGCCAAAGTACGGCGCGGGGCGCGACACGTCCCAATCGCGCAGGGGCTCCGCCAGAAAATGCCCTTTCAGGTAGTTCGCGATTTCCGGCTGCAGACGCCCGGGCTCCGCCGTCCAGCCCGCCAGAAACTCGTGCAGCTGCTCGATTTGCACGAAGAGGTGCTTGGCCGACGCCACCTCGGGGCGCGTACCGCTCAAGGTGCTCACCGGATCGATGACCTCCGTCGCCGAGTAGGTGCTCCCGCATTTCTCGCACGAATCACCGTATTGGTCCGGCGTGCTGCAGCGCGGACAGGTGCCCTTGACGAAGCGATCCGCCAAGAACACGCCGGCTTGGGCATCGAAGAGCTGCGTCACTTCGCGCTCCACCACCAGCCCGGCTTGTCGCAACGCCGCCCACACCTCGGCGCAGAGCACACGATTGTGCGGCGAGTGCGTGCTGCCGTAGTGGTCGAAGCGGATCTGAAAGCCCGCGAAATCCTGCTGATGTGCGGCGTTCATGGCGGCGATCAGCGCCTCTTCACTGCGCCCCTCTTGGCGCGCGCGCATCATGATCGCTGTACCGTGAGTGTCGTCGGCGCAGATGTAGATTGCGTTATGCCCGCGAAGGCGCTGAAATCGCACCCAGATGTCGGTCTGGATGTATTCGACGAGGTGCCCCAAATGGATATGACCGTTGGCGTAAGGCAGGGCGCTCGTGACGAGGATACGGCGGCTCATGAGGTGGCCGCCGTCATAGCATCGAGACGCCCGCGGCGGCAGGCGCGAGGCTTACACTCCGCCGAACGTTGCGACGATTGTCGCGTGTTGCGCGGCCCCCCGCGCGGAGCGCGCTTTTTCGGGATGATCGCTGCGCTCACGGCGTGCAGCGCAGTGGCACCGAGTGCCCGCGCCGACGAGTGGTGGGCGGAGGACAAGGCGCTTCATTTCGGCGTGTCGGCCGGACTTGGGGCGGGCGGCTACGCTCTAGCCAGCCTGCACTGGGACCGACCCTGGCAGCGCGCTCTCGTCGGTGCGACTTTTTCGCTCTCGCTCGGTGCCGCCAAGGAGCTCTGGGACCTCTCGGGACACGGGGATCCCTCGTGGAAGGATCTGGCTTGGGATGGCATTGGCACGTCGGTCGGCGTGGGGCTCGCGCTCGGCGTCGATCTGCTCTTCCTGCAGAAGGGCCCGGGCGCCCCGCACCAGGCGGCGCTGCTGGTCCGCTGGTAGAAACACGCTTTCCAACTCGATCGGCGCGGCTTTCGCAAGCGCGGGTTGAAAGCACGCGCACTCTCTGGAAATGATGCACCCATGCCCATTCTCGAAGGCAAGGTCGCAGTCATCACTGGCGCCGGCAACGGCATCGGCCGCGCAACGGCGCTGCTGTTCGCCAAGGAAGGCGCCAAAGTCGTGGTCAACGACCTCGGCGGCGCGCGCGACGGCACCGGCAGCGACGCCTCGGCCGCAGACCACGTCGTGCGCGAGATTCAGGCGCTCGGTGCAGAGGCCGTGGCAAACCACGACAGCGTCGCGACTCAGGCGGGCGCAGAAGCCATCGTGAAGACCGCGCACGAGACGTTTGGGGGCCTCGACGTGTGGGTCAACAACGCGGGCATCTTACGTGACAAGACGCTGCTCAAGATGGACCTCTCGCAGTGGGAGGCCGTGCTCTCGGTGCATTTGACTGGCACGTTTTTGTGTCTGCAAGCCGCGGCCGCCTACATGAAAGAGCACAACGTGCGCGGCAGCATCATCAACACCACCAGCGTCTCGGGACTCCTCGGAAACTTCGGGCAAGCCAATTACTCGGCGGCCAAGGCCGGGATCTACGGCTTGACGCGAACCGCGTCGATTGAGCTTCAGCGCTATGGCATCCGCGTCAACGCCGTCGCTCCGGTGGCGAAGACGCGCATGACCAGCGACCTTCCGATGTTCGAGAAGCTCGAAGCGAGCCTGAGTGCCGAACACATCGCGCCGGCGCACGCCTACCTGGCGAGCGATCTTTCGGCAGACGTGAGCGGTGTCGTGCTGTCAGTCGCGGGCGGGCGTATCAGCGTCTACAAGGTGGTGGAGAGCGCGGGAAAGTACAAGGAAGCGGACGGCGGCGTCTGGACAGCGCAGGAGATCGCCGAGAACTTCGACTCGCTCGCCAAGCTCTGAGCGGGCTCTCCGCGTCGCGCGGCCCCCAGCACGCGAAGCCCCGCGCGACCCGAGGCCGGGAAAGTAATCCGACTCGGCTACTAGCAGGCACGATCCCCTCCGGCGTGCGCCTGGCATCCACGGCGCCCGCGGCCGGCCCCAGTTTTGCGGCACTTTCCGGAGCGGGCGCGAAATCTGACGGGCCGCAAGTCCGCAAAATACTTTGGAGCTTGAGCGCAATGTTTTTGCGTGTGGGGAGCTCAATTGAAGCAGCCCGGGCTGGGTGTTAGGTTTCCCGAAGGTTTTCGAGCTCCTAATGCGGCGCGACGCACATATTCCCTTGTTCCTGTGGCTCGCGACCGCGTTGCTCGCGCATTTGCTAGGCGGCGGTGGGGTGAATCAAGCCGCCGATTGGTTGGAGGAGAGGATCGAACTCAGACGCTTCGCGGAGGGGGTGCGAAGTTACGTGAAGTCGTCGCACTCCACACTGGAGGTGGCGTTGCTCGACGACACCGCGCCGCCGCCCGAACCGAGTGACGACGAAGCCAAGCCGCCCGACCCCGACGCCAAGCTCAAGAAGGACGACGACTCGCACGTCGACGACGATATGAAACCGCTGCCCGAAGAAAAGCAGCCGGACAAGAAGCTCGACAAGCCCGAGGACAAGCCCAAAGAAAAAGAGAAGCCGCCCGAGGAAGAGCCCAAAAAGGCCGACGAAAAGCTGGCCGCCCCGGCGCAGGAGCTGGTGCTGAAGAAGAGCATCGCCGTGCGCCAGCACGTGGAAGACGAGAAGCAGGCGGACAACCCGGATGCGAAGTTCATCGCCGAGCACAACAACCACGTCGCCGAAGAGACGCAGGCCAAGCTCACCTCGAACGACCAGGACGAGGCCAAGCCAACCCCAGGCTCGAGCGCAAACGGCGTGGGCCCGGAGCCAGGGGATTCCCACCAAACCCGCATCGCGCAAAGCGAGGACCGCCCGGGCGAGGAAGCGCACGCCCCGCACGACGAACCCGCCGCGCAGCGCGAGAAGTCGAGCGCCGCGCAACCGAACGCGGGCGCGGCGCGTGCGGCCTCCGAAGAGCACACGGCGCCGGCGCGTACTGGCGCGGAAAAAGGCGGCGAAAAGCCTACCGACCAGCGCACCGCGGCGAACGCCTCACCGGGCTCCAAGGGCCAAGCCGAACAGCATGAACAGCTCGGCGCGCCCGAGATGATGACCGCCAAGGACGGCAGCTTTCAAGCCACGCGCCCCGAACTCGCGCAGGCCGAGCAAGAGGGCAAGAAGGCCCGCGCACGCCGCGAGCTGCCGCGCCGCAAAGCGCGCGGCTTCGAGGACACGCTCGGCCTCGGCGCTGCAGGCACCACCCAAAGCGGCATCAATCTGAACCTAACGCCGGGGCTCGCCCGCGCCGCGATCGGCACCGAACAGCTCGCGCGCGAGCGCCTCGCCGACGGCGCGCGACGACGCAGCCAACACATCGGTTCCTGGAAGACGGTGGGTATCGAACGCTGGCGCTCGGCCATCGAGAACTACGTACCGAGCGTGAAGCCGGGCAACCAGACCGCGCTGAATACGGCTCGCTCGCCGTTCGGAATGTACCTGGCGGCCATCCACAACAAGCTCCACCCGATCTTCGCGGACTGGTTCCTGGGCAGCCTCGATTCGCTGCCGGCGAGTGATCCGCAGAACAATCAGGAGCTCTACACGAGCCTCGAAATCGTGCTCGATCAGGACGAGGGGCGCATCGTGCGCATGGGCGTCACCAAGCACAGCGGTGTGACCGCCTTCGACGTGAGCGCGCTCGACTCCGTGCAGCGCGCGTCGCCATTCGGGACCCCCCCGCGCGAGATCGTGTCGCCGGACGGCCAAGTCTACCTGCATTGGGAGTTTCACCGTGGCCCGATGGCGTGCTCGACGTTGAACGCGCGCCCTTACATCCTGAAGGGGCAACCCAAAACCGCACCGCCAGCGTTGCCGCCGCCGACTCGCAGCCCCGACGATGAGGATCCCGAACAGCGCCACGGCGCCCGTGAAGTTCCGAACGACCAAACGCGCGCGCTCTGAGCATGAATTCTTCGAGTCCGGAAACTCCGAGTGTGCCCGCGGCGAGCGCGAGCGCCGCGCCGAGTGACGCCCGCTACTTCGGCGTCTCGGCGCAGAGCTACGCAGCGCTCGCGCTCTGTGCGCTAATTGCGGCGAAGGGCATCGCACCAGCCCTGCCCGGCACGGCGACGGGCATCGCCCAGCTTATCGCCGTCACCAATTGGTTCGCGGCCTGTACGACGCAGCTCGTTGCCGCGGGCGGTGTGGTGATGGCAATACGACTCTTGGGCGTTGTCTTTACGCTGCCTAGTCTCGGCATCGCCTTCCGGCTAATGCTGGTACCCACGGGGCTCTCAGTGATCGCGCTGGTAACTGCGGCCGCAACCCAACCGCTCGAGCCCGAGTTTGGCAAGCTGCTGACGCTGACCGCGCTGGTCACGACTGCCGCGCTGATTCCGTTCTTGTTGGCGCGACCGTCGACGCGCACGCTCGGAATGACGCTCGCAGCGCTGGCGCTCGGGGGCGCCCTCGACTTGGTTGCCTACGAAATGGGCAGGCAGCTCGCTGCCACCGAGGTCGCGCCGCGGGCGTTCGCGCGCGCCTGTGCGGGAGCGGCCACGCTACTCGACTTCGCGGCGTGCCTGCTGACAGCGCAAGCACTCACCGCCAACGTGCGCGCGCGGCTGCGCGTCCTGCTTGCGGTGAGCGGCGCAGTGCTCGGCGCGCTCGTGCTCGGCGCACTTGGGTCGACGCACACCGCGCACGGCGCGCTCGTACTCATACACCGCAGCATCGAGACACTGGCCGCCCGCGCGCTCTTACAAGTGCCTGCGTTGCTGGCAGAGGCGTCCACATTGCTCATGCTGGGCATGGCGGGTTCCGCCTTGTTTTTGGCTCGCTTTCGCGCGGATGTACGCGCCGCAATGTCGCTCGCGTTGCTCGCGCGCATTGGCTCCGGCTCACCTACAGGCGCGCTGTTGAGTGTCGCGAGCGTGTTGTTGTTGGCGCGCGCGGTGAATGATCCTCACCTCGTACCTGAACGGCTACACACCAACGTTGCGATTTGATTCGCTGCGCAGACGAATTGTACGATTCACTTGTTCAGCGTGCGATCTGCTGATAGCGTCTGCCCGCAGATGGGCTCGACCACACACCTGCAAGTGCTGATCTTGGAGGATGATCCGATGGTTCGGCGCGGTTTGTCGCGGGCGCTGCGCCGCGCGGGTCATGCCGTCGTCGCGGTCGAGCGCTGCAGCGGCATTCGGCAGCTGCGTCAAGACTTTGACGTTGCAGTTTTAGATCTCGAGTTGCCCGACGGCAGCGGCCTCGACGTAGCCTCCGCGTTGCTGTCGGAAGGCGCTGCTCAAGATGTGGTGTTCTTCAGCGGCGCCGCGGACAGCGGCTTGCTCGCCCGCGCTGGCAGGTTGGGCGAGGTGGTCCAGAAGAGTGCCGATCTCGGCGTGCTGTTGAACGCCGTCGCCACGACTCAGCTGGCGGAGCCGCTCCAACGCTGCGCCCGCCCTGTCCGCCCGCGAGCCCGCACGCTTCGCCGCTAAACGCCGCGCGCACAATCGCGCCGTCGCCCGGCACCACTGCGCGCCGTCGCCCTTCACGGCTCGGCGCACGTCGCCCTTCACGGCTCGGCGCACGCCGCCCTTCACTGCCCGGCGCACGTCGCGATGCGCCACGATGGCGCTGGTCGAACTGGCAGCTTGCCGAGCAGGCGCTCGCCCGGGTGCTCGAGCCCTGCGCAACGAGCGAGTGAGGACTTCGGGCTCAGCGCGCGGCGAAGCCCGAGAGCGCGCCGAGCACGATGACGAGGTAAGGCATCGACGCAAAGAACAGACGCCGCGCCCAGCGCCGATCGTCCCGCACAGAGAGCCCAGCGGTTGCGAGCACGAGGAACCCCAGCCCGCACGTGAGCGCGACCACCGCATAGCCCATGC
>JAEUAF010000827.1 GCA_019695485.1 Sorangium sp. | reverse complement strand
CGGCGCACGAAGTAGTAGACGGCTTTGGGCAAGCCCGTGGAGTCGATGAGCCCCCAGCCAGCGCCGGGCCAAAGGTCTTTCATGAGCCAGATCAGCGCGCCGCGGCAACTCGAGCCCGCGCGCCGCCACTCCGAAACGGCGGCGGCCATCACCTCGCCCGTGGTCAACCTGCCGAGGCTGAGCGCGCGCGCTGGATCGGCGTAGCGCAGCGCGCTCGGATCGACCCCGAACAGCAGCCGCGTGTAGTGGTCACGCACATCGTCGAAGTCCCAGCCGGGGCCGCCGTCACGCGGGACGCGTGACTTCCAGAGCGGGTGATGAAAGGGTGCCTGGCCGTCGCTGAGCAAGGCTTCAATCGTGCTGTCCTCGGGGATATTGGCAAAACCGAGGCATTCGGTCGTAAATCGAAGGTTCGCGCGGCGCGCGTCCTCGAGCGGCCGCAAGTATGCGCCGACCCCGTAGTAGTGCGACACGCCCGAGTTCACCTGGAACGGCAAATCCCCTCCGGTCGGCGACGAGGACACGTAGGGCACGTCGCTGCGCCACTCTTGGCTGATCTCGCGCAACACGGTCTCGAACAGCGGCTGCTTCCACGCGTCTGCTGGCAGCCCTAACATCGCGGCTTGCTGTTCGACTTCGCTGCTGCCGCAGAGCACCGCCAGGCAGGCGCGCGTCTCCGTGCGAGCCAGGAACTGTTCTGCTTCGCGACGCACGCTGCTGACGAAATCCGTGTCGTCGTTCGGATAGTCGAAGTTGGCGAACATGTAGTCCTGCCAAACCAAAATCCCGGCGTCGTCGCAGGCCTCGTAGAAGGCGTCGCTCTCGTAGTGCATCGTGCCGATCAGACGCAGCATGTTCATGCCAGCGTGGCGAGCCTGCGCGAGCGCGAGGGTCGGGGCAGCGCTCGCCCCGAGCGTCAAGAGGTCGTCCGTGGTCCAGCACGCGCCCCGACAGAACACCTCCGTGCCGTTCACGAGCAGCGTGAAGCGGCCGTCCGAGGTCAACGCCTCGACCGTTCGAAACGCGACCTGACCGAGGTCGAAGCGGAAGGTGCCTGCCGCCCCTTCGAGCTCGAGCGAGGCCTCGTAGCGTGGGCTTCTGCCATGCGTGTGCGGCCACCAGAGCTCGGCGTCGGCGACGGCGAGCGTGCCTTCGAGTCGGCCGTCAGCGATCCCTGAGACGTCGAGCTCGACGCGCGAGCCCGCTACCGACAACCAGGCCCGCGTGACGAGATTGGCGTGCTCGGCAGCGATGCGGGCGTTGATGCCGACCAACCTGCGCGCGCCGTCCACCGTCGCGCGCAGGGAGCATTCGCCGAGCCAGGGGCCGCGCCTGCGCTCCAAGCGTATCGCGCGGTAGGGACCAACCGGGGCGACTGGCGGACTCCAGGCTGGGATGCGCCCGATCAGCGTGGTCCGGAACCAGCGCAGCTGCGGACGATCGACGAGCCGCGTGCGGTAGCGCGGGCGTGGTCGGCGCTTGGCGAGCGCGGTGGTGAGCGCCGAGAAGCGCAGCAGCAGCTCGTTTTCCGGGCGGACTAGCGCGCTGACGTCGACCGCATGCTCTTGGAACATGTTGTCCGACGCGAACAAGCGCTCACCGTTCAACCAGACTTCACACAGCGTGGCCAGCCCTTCGAAATGGAGCCACAAGGACTCACCGGACTCGGCGGGCGCGCTCGCGAAGCGCGTTCGGTACCAGAAGTCGGCGTCGTCGAAATCGCGCGGGGCGAGCAGGTTGAACGCCCCAGCGCGAGTGAGCGCGCTGGCGACGGTGCCGGGAACCTGCGCCTCTATCCAGCGCGCTGAATAGGTTTCGAGCTCGGCCGGGGTGGAGGGGCCGCCTTTCGCGGGTCCCTCACAGAGTTGCCAGCCGCTCGTCAGCTCTTCGGTGACAAGGCCTGACGCCCCGCGGATGCGCGCCATTCAGCCTTCGACCAGCGCGCCGAGCTCACCCATGCCGTCCGCCCAACTCTGGATCATGCGCGGAAACGTATCTCCGAAATCGATCGGCTTCTTCGAGTTCACGGCGCGCGCCGCTTTCAAGATCAGCGTCTTCGACAAGTTCGAGATCTCGTCAAAGTGACGCGCGGGGCGCGCGTACTCCGAACCGAGCTCGCGACCGAGCCAGCGCAAGTACTCCGCCGAGAGCTCGAAGCAGGCGCCGGTTTGGCGCACCGTTGCGAACGCGTAGATGTGATACGCGGCGAGCCCTTTGCTGCGCAGCGCTTCGATCTCCGCGTTGAATGCCTCGGAGAAACGCGCGATCGGGTTCTGGGGTGGGCGCCGCGCGAGCCAGGTCGGGAGCAGGCGCTTCGACTTCTCCGCGAGCTCGCGCCCGCCGAGTTTGCGGGCGCGATCGAGCTTCACGAGCTCTGCGAAGAGCGGCATGAACGTCGGATCGGGGGCGGCGTCGAGGCGGAAGGTCTTCACGAAATCCTCGCCCTCGAGCTGAAAGTAGCCGGCGTTGTGAAAGTAGCCGAGCTTCTTCTGTTCCACGTCCACCGACTCGATGACGATCGTGCTCTTGGTGTGCAGGGTTCGGTAGTCCGTGCCGTGCGTGTCCGGTAACCAGAAGGCGTCGGCCTCGGTGAACACCAAACGCCCGCGCGCGGTGTGGTAGAGCGCGTGCTCGAGGATCGTCTTATAGACGTTCAGCTCTTGAACGCTGACGCCGTAGAGATCGTTGATGTCCGTGTGGGCGGGCTTGAAGAACGTCCACTGATCGCCGTCGAAGTCGGTAGCAAACGTGAACGGCAGCACCGCTAAGGGCTCGAGGCCCGCCGCGTGCAAGGCTTCGATCCAAACGTCGATGTAACAGTTCTTCTCGACCCAGACCGCGGAATCGCCATGCAGCGCGTGACGCGCATAGTTCTGCGCATCGAGATTCCACACGGACACCTTGCTCATCGTGTACCTCTCAGGCGGGCCACAATATATCACGCACGGACTTCGGCCACTCCGAGGGCACGCAGCCGTGGGTCTTGAAGAGCGCCATGCAGACGCGCTCCATCCCGAAGCCGAGGCACGCCGTTTGCGCGAGTGCGCCGTCGGGCGTGTAAATCTCGAAGATCTTGCCGAAGTGCTCCTGGTGATAGTTGAAGGAGCAACACGCGGTCGGCTTCTCTTCGGAGATGACGGGGATCAGTACCTCGAACTTGAGCCGCTGCTCTTTCTGGCTGGCCGCCAGCATGCGTCCGCCGCGCCCGAAGAACGGGTCCGATGCGACGTCGGATCGTGCCGGAAGGCCCAGCGACTGCAATAGCTCCAGGCCGCGCTGTAGCCACATGTTGCGCCAATCGACCACGAGATCCGGCGTGCCGACGCGCACGAACTCGCGCACGCGGAAGGCCTGCATGCGGGTCGGCTCCGGTGACGGCTCGTGGCGAAACACCCAGTTTTGCATGTCGACTAGGCGCCCCTCGGCGGGGACCGTGCCGGTGAAGCTCGGGTAGACCGGATAGCAAGCGGCCGGGTTTAGCACCACGCCCGTCATGCTCTGCAGATCCGCCCACGGCTTCTTGTCGTGCATGCGCTGCGACAGCTCTTTGTGCTGCGCGTCGTTGCCCATGAACGAGAACACCGTACCGGCGAGCTGCGGAAACGAGTCGAGGAACTCGCTCTTCTCGAAGACCTGGCGATCGATGACCGGCGGGAACGCCATCACCTCGGCACCGTCGTTCTTCGCGAGCCGCGTCACGACATCGTTGAAGCGCGCGAGGACATCCTCGAACACCGCGCCACGGCCAAACGCTCCGGGCACCCCTACCGGGATGATGAGCTTGTGCCGTACGAGATTCTGGTAGAGCTCTTCCGACGAATATTGAGTGGCCATCTCAGTCTTCCTTCAACACCAGTAACATGTTGGCGTTCGTCGCAAAAATGCGGTCGTTGCTCACCATCAGCGCAGCCGACAGCGCGTTTCGCATGTGCATGCCGATGGAGAACGGGGAGTCGTTCTTGTAGCCCATGATGCCGCAGATCAGCATGCAGCGATGCGCGATGTCGAATAGCACCGTGGACGTCGAAACCTTGACGTTGTTCATCTTCAAAGCGAACGCGATCGAGGACAGCACCTCGGTGCCCGCGTCCGGCTGGCTCATCAGCGACTCGCATTCGTTTGCAACGTCGTGCACGTTCGCGCGCACCATTTGCAACATGCTCGACACCTCGGCCAGGCGCAGCGCCGACGGAGGCGTCGTTCCGGGCTTGGCGCGCGCTTGCTTGCGCACGAAGGCACGAGCACGCGAGACGGCAGAGGTCGAGATTCCGAGCCAGCACGCGGCCCACAAGATGTGGGAGAACGGCACCATCGTGTGACTTGCGATATCGGCAAACGACTCCGGCATGATGCGCTCCACCCCGCCCGTCGAGCGAAGTTTGAAGGGCGGGCTGCACGTGCCGCGCATGCCGAGCGTGTCCCAGCTACCGGTTTTCTCGAGCGTGTACTCGGCCTTCGAGACCAAGATCAACGACTGGTCGTTGGCGGGCGATTCGGGCGCGCGGCGCGCGGTCACGAGCAGATCGTCCGCCTGGGCGCCGTAGGAAATCGTGCTCGCGTCCTTGTCGAGTTTGAAGCGGTCGCCTTGGCGCTCGACGGAACAGATGCTGTTGCGCATCTCGCCGCCGACGTTTACTTCGGAAGTGACCGATGCGATGAGGTTCTGATTCTTGACGAGGTCCCGCAGGTAGTGCTCGAAGAAGGGCTGACCCTTGCCGTGACGCACCAGGCAGGCCACCTGGATCTGGTGCATCGCGAACACCATCGCCGCCGACGCGCAGTGTTGTCCGAGCGCCTCGCACATCTGCGAGAGCTCGAGCATGCCGCAACCAAAGCCGCCGAGCTCGCGCGGCACGAAGGCCGACAGCAGGCGAGCCTCTTTCATCGCCGCCAAAGCCTCGTTGGGAAAGCGCGCGTCCTTGTCGACGGCGTTGGCGACTGGGCCCGCCACTTCACGTGCGATGCGGATGGCGGCCGCGACGTGCGGCGATACGGCGACCTGAGTCATTTGGCGCCTGCGGTCAGCTCTTCGACAGCTGCTTGGATCGACGAGATGCTCTCGAACACGCCGCGCTTCAGCATTCGATCGGGAAATTCTATGTCGAATTTTCCTTCGAGGGCAAGCATCACATTGACACTCGCATGTGAGGTCAGCCCGGCCTGATACAAGTCCGCATCGACGGCGAGCGCTCCAGCGTCCACTGAAAGGCGACCGTGTTCCTTGAGAATTGCGCGGATGTCTTCGATCATTCTAGGCGTTCCTTTTGTGAGTGCTCAGTTTGTGCGCCCGCGGGTCGGCGGTGAGCGCGTTGGTTCATGGGTGGAGGCGCGGGAAGCTCACCGGCCATTGTCCCCGCCAGCGTACAAAACAATTCGCGTCGTTTACCATTCGTGACGGGGCGTCGTCCAGGAATTCACCGGTGGATCGCGCCCCTCTTCTTTCGGGCGTGGTGGGATCGCGTGCCCACCCATGCTCACGGTCCAGGCTCCGCACCGATCGTTGGTTTCGTTTCTGCGGCGCGCGCCACGGGGACCATCGAGGCGAACGAGGTCGGGCGCTTTCCCGGCGGGTGGTAGGCGAGCGAAGTCAGCGGCGACGCGATTTCCATGCCGGCGGTACTGGCCAGAGTCGAAGTCCCCGCCATGATGAGCGGTGAGCCTGCCGCCACCGAAACATCAAGCGTGGCGGCGCTCGTCGCGGCCGTGAAACCGGGGCTGGTACCAGTAACGGTCGATTGCCAGCCGGCTGGAATGAAGGCCGACCCGGTCGGGATCCAGTTGTTGCTGCCGCCGATGGTCTGTTGTCCTCGCAGCCAGGTGGCGTCGTCGTCGCGCAGAACGCGCACCGCGCCTCCGCCAACCTTGTAGATCACGTTGTTCGACGCATCGAAGGCGTCGAACTCGTCTTGGAAACGAAACACTGGGCTGCCCGACGCGCTGAAGGCAGCGTTCGCGAGGATCACGGTGTTGTTTACGAAGCGCACGCGGCCTCGCGAGGTGCCGGTGCCGTCCCCGCCCATGCGAAACGCGTCGGAGGAGAGGTGCACGAGGACGTTGCCCACGATGTCACTATCGAGTCGCGGATCGGGCGTGAAATCCTGATACCCGACGAGCTCGATCGAGTAGTACATGTTGGCGCTCGCCTCGATCCAGTTGAAATACGCCTCGGTTCGGCGAGCGCGGCTCTTGATCGCGTTGCCGCCATTGTTGTCGTGCACGTACGAGTATTCGACGTGCAGCACCGAGTTCGGATACATCATCGGATCGGTCGCCACGTAGATCGGGTGCTTGATATTTTCACCCGCTGGCTCGCCGCCCGTGGCGTACACCTCGATTTCGCTCAGCACGAGCGTGCCGGAACCGGTGTCGGCCCCGAGGATGCCATGACGCGCGCAGTCGTGAACGACGCTGTGGCAGAGCGTGATGTCGTCCGCCTCGTGAAACACGCAGCGCTGAACGCCCGCGGTGATCTCGAAGCCGTCCATCATCACGTGTGAGCCGCTGAAGTGAACCGTGTTGTCTCCGCCGCTGATGACGGGGGGCTTTCCGTTCACGGCAACGCCCTTGAACAAGATCGGCTTTGCCTGCGTGCCCGAGACATCGATTTCGACGCTCGGGTAGGTCGCGTTTCCGGTCACCTCGACCGTGTCGCCGGGCTGCACGACGCTGAGTACGGCCGCTAGGTTTGCGTAGGTCTTGCCGGCTCCGACTTGCAGCACTTTGCCCGAACTCCCGACGCC
>JAEUAF010000819.1 GCA_019695485.1 Sorangium sp. | reverse complement strand
TGATTCCCACGTCATCGCTCGGAGGGCCTTCCGACACGTCGCCACAAGCGGCGACGATTGCCGAGCACAAAGCCAGCGCCCCCAAAAGGCGTCGCGCGTGGGGCCGTCCGCCGCCGTCACCAATCATTTTGAACCCGGATCTTGGGAGGTTCCGCAGGCTGCACGCTTGCGGAACTTGGCCCTGCAACGCTCGACGGCGCTGGGGGCTCAGTCTCGCCGCGACGCACACGCGGCCCCGAGCGCCCGGGTGCGCTTGCAGACGACGCGCCGCGGATCTGCTCCTGTAACGCGAGCACCTCGGCCTTTTGCGGGGAATCCGCCAGGCCGCGCACCAACTCGTCGATGCGTTTTTGGGCTTCTTTCACCGCGCGGGTCTGAGCTTCAGCGCGCGCGGTCTGGGACTCGGCGACCTTACGGATCGTGCGCTCCGCTTCGAGCGCGCGGGCGGTCTGCACGCGCTCGTTCTGAATACTATGCACATAGGCCGTCGTCAGCGTGATGCCGAGCGCCAGCAGGGCGAACAACGTGAGGCCGAGCGTCACGCGGCGGCGTCGCTCGGCGCGACGCCCGGCGGCGAGAAAGGCTCGACTGGCCTCGTCCGGCACGATCCGCGCGCGAAGCAGGGCGTCCTCGACCACCGATAGCCGCCGTGCACGCCACATCGGCACACCGCTTGGCGTCGCTTGCCAACGTGCCGCATCGTGTTCGAGCTCAGCCAGCAGCAAGCGCGCATCCCGCACTTCGGCGAGCCAGCCTCGCAGCCTGGGCCACTCCGACAGCAACACCTCGTGCGACAGCGTGTAGCCCTCCGGCAACCGCACCACTAACCGATCGCGCTCGAACGCTTCGAGCACGCTGCGCGCGAGGACACCCGCCGCCGCCTCGAGTTCTTGCTGACCGCGCACGGCGCGCGTGCCTTGAGCCGTTGTCAGCGTCAAGAGCGTGTTGCGGGCAACCTCTTCAGCGTCGGGCACGCTCTCGCCGAGGGCTGCGAGCGTGAACTCAGCGTGAATCGCCAGCGCGCCGGCAATGCCGCCCAGTTCCGAGAAGCCGCGTTCGGTGAGCACACGGCGCTGCCGATCGCGGCTCTCCCACAAGCGACTGAGCGCGAACTGCACGAGAGGCATCGCCGAAGCGGTGCGCTCGATCTCGCGCGCGACTTGCTGCCGCAACGCTTCCGTCTCCCAGCCGTAGCCGTAGGCGGCGAGCGCTTGCTCCAATACGTCGGTCCACGTGAGTGCGGTCATGGCGTCGACCAACACTGCGTTCGGCAGTAGCGCGCGGCCTAGCCCGGACAGGCCGAGCAGCGGGTCCAACAAGTCGCGCCGCGCTGTGACCACGACGCGCAGCCCTGGCACCGGATGCTCCGCGAGCCAAGCCAAGAGCCCAACCATGAAATCGCGGCTTTGTCCGCGCGATACGGTGGCAAGCTCTTCTAGCTGATCCACGAGCAACACCAAGCCACGTCCGGACGCCTGCGTGTGCTCGGCGAGCTCGGCGGCGAGCCCTTGCGCGCTGAGCTCCTGACACCGACCGAGGATCGGCGTAAGCTCAGCGAGCAGACTCGCGCGCGGATCTTCGCCTGGCACGCAAACCACGGCATCCCAGGCCTCGGGCCAACTGCCGAGCTGCCCTTCCAAGATGGCGGGCAACAGCCCGGCGCGCGCCAGACTGCTCTTGCCGCTACCCGAAGGCCCCAGCAAGGCGACCAAACCATGCAGGCGCAAGACCTGAAGCGCCTGCGCAACCTCCAGCGTCCGACCGAAATAAATGCCTCGGTCGCCCGCCTCGAAGCGGCCCAATCCACGGAACGGACCGACATTTTCCGCTGGCAACTCGCGCTTGCCACCCGCGAGTCGATAGCGAATCTCTTGCAAGCGCGAGAGAACCCACTCCGCGCTGCGCGGCCGCTCACCGCTACTCGGCGAGAGCAACGAGTCGACCAACAAGCAGAGCTCCGAGGGCGCATCGGGGCGCACTGACGCGAGCGGCTCCGGACGCTGCCGACCATCCAGCACGTCGCCGCGGAGCACGCTGCCGGACTCAGCCGGCAGGCGCGCCGTCAAGAGCTCGAACAGGGTCGCGCCGAGCGCGTACAGGTCACTCGCGGGCGCGCTCGGCGCCGCAAAGGTTCGCAAGCACTCCGGATCGATATAGCCGAGCGTGCCACACAACTCGCCCACCTCGCGCGGCCGCGTGGTGTTGTCCGCCCCACGCAGTGACAGACGGCGCACGTCCGAAGCGCTGTCCGAGAGCTGCACGTCTTCGGCCTCCAAACTGCCCGCCGCCACACCCTGGCCGAGCCCGTGCGCGATACCGAAGTCGATCAGCTTGTAGCCCGAGCTCGTGCGCACGATGTTGGCCGGCTTGACGTCGCGATGCACGACGCCCGTGCGATGTACGGCGGCCAGCGCCGACGCGACGGAAAGTCCGATGTCAATCACCTCGCTCACGGGCAGCGCGTCGCGATCGTCGATTTCACGATCGAGTGGTCGCCCGCTCAGATACTCCATGGCCAACCCGACCAGGTTGCGCACGGGATCGAGCGCTATCGCGTAGAAGCGCACGACGTTCGGATGTTCGACCAGGCAGAGGGCGCGCGCCTCCTCCAGAACGGAACGCTGACTGCCCTGCGCCGAGCCCGGGTCGGCCTGGTCGAGCGCAAACACCTTCAGCGCGACGGGCCGCAACTCGACCCCACCGTACTGCTCGCGCGCCATCCACACCGGCGCGAAGCCACCACGCCCGAGTTGCCGTGTGAGCACGAAGGGCCCGATCTGCTCGCCGCTGTTCAGCGAAAGCGCGTCCCGCTCCGCGCGGGCGCGCGTCGCCCCCGGGGCCCGTTCTGTCGGAGCCAGTCCAGACGCGCTGGGATTGGAGGCGAGCGCCGGCTCGGGTTTCATACGCAGAGCTCTCTTCATGGCGTGGCTCGCCCGAGAATGCAATTCACTTGCCTGCCCGGGAGGGGTCACACGGTGGGCGGGGAAGCCGGCAATTCGAGCTCCCCGTCTGGGGCTTTCACGGGCAAGGCTTCCGCTTGCGCATCGGGATGCGCAATCCGGACCTACGCCTGCGCGAGCTGGCCTCGAGCCGCGATCTTGCGGCATTTATCGATCAAAAATCAGGGGAAAGTGCCGCGGGCGGTGGCTGGCATGCGCCGTGCTTAAGGGCTGTTCGAGGTAACGAATCATGAATACTCAATCACTGCTCAGAGTTGGCATCGCGTTTGGTCTTCTCGTCTCGGCATCGGCCTGCGCCAGCACGGGCGTCGCCATCGCGCCGAAAACCAGCAGCGTGCGCAGCGACTGCCCGGGCGGCAACGCGGACTCGGAGGCCGCCCTCGCCGCCTACCGCGGTTGCCGAACGGTGCACGGAGACCTCTCCGTCAGTGGAGTCTCGAACGTCGCAGCGCTCGCTGCGCTGGAAAGCGTCAGCGGTGTGCTGTCGATCGCCAAAACCGGGACTAGCTCACTCGCTGGCCTCTCGAACCTGCGCCGGGTCGGCGCGCTCAACATCCACTCGAATCCGAAACTCGAAGACATCTCCGCGCTATCGACGCTGCACTCGGCACGCAGCGTGAGCTTCGTCGAGAACGACGAACTAAGCTCGCCGGTTGGCCTGTCGGGGCTCAGCGAGCTCGATCGCCTGTCGCTGGAGCGCACCAGCTTTCTGAACTTGTCCGGACTCGAAAACTTGCGCCGCATCGGCGAGCTCCGCATCACGAAGAACGCCAAACTGATCAGCCTGAAGGCGTTGCAAGGTGTGACCCAGGTCGCGACCCTGAGCATCGAACAAAACCGACGCGTCTGTGGCTCACTCGGCCTGTTGGGTGGGCTCGAGGCCGCACCGCAGGTCAGCGTAATCCGCAATAATCCGACGCTATTTCCCTTCGAGCTCAAAAAGCTGCAAACGAGCTCTTCGGTTGCGACGCAGTCGGCGCCCTCGCGTGGCCCGGCCCGCGCTACTCGAGCAGCGCTAGCAGCTCCGCGCGCGTGATGGGCTCGGCTTGGTTGGCTTCGCCGAGCGCCACGTCGGCCAATTGCCGTTTTCGATCCTGGAGCGCCAAAATACGCTCTTCCACGGTATCCTGCGACACCATGCGATACACCATCACCGGCCGATCTTGACCGATGCGGTGCGCGCGATCCGCGGCCTGATCTTCGACCGCAGGATTCCACCACGGGTCGAGCAGAAACACGTGATCAGCCGCGGTGAGATTCAAACCCGTGCCGCCCGCTTTGAGCGACACCAACATCACCGGTGGGCCATCGACGGCTTGGAACTCGCCCACCACGCGACCACGGTCGCGCGTCGAGCCGTCGAGCCGAGTGAACGCGATGCCGGCCGCCCGCAAGTGCGGCTCGACACGATCGAGGAAACCCGTCCACTGCGAGAAGACCAACGCCTTGTGGCCCTCTGCGGCGACTTCTTCGAGCGCCTCGAGCAGACGGTCGACCTTCGAGGAGCGATCGGCGACTTGCCCGGGCACCAGGCCCGAGTGGCAAGCGGCCTGGCGCAAGCGCAATAAGGCTTCGAGGGCCGCCAAGACGCCGCCGCCTTGGTTCAGCTTCTCGAGCAAATCCTTCTGGGTGGCCGCACGCACCGCGTCGTAAACCGTGCGCTCGCCCTCATCGAGCTCGACATAGAGCACGGCGTCGGTGCGCGGCGGCAACTCGGGCAACACGTCGCGCTTCATGCGCCGCAGCACGAAGGGACGCACCTTGGCGCGCAGCCGTGCGCCCGCGTTGACGTTGCCCGCCGCGATCGGGGTGACGTAGCGCTCCTGAAAATCGCTGCGCCCGCCGAGCAGCCCTGGGTTCACGAAGTGAACCAAGCTCCACAGCTCTTCGAGCCGATTTTCGACGGGGGTGCCGCTGAGCGCGATGCGAAAATCGCCCTTCATCTGAAACGCGGCCCGCGCCGTTTGACTCTCGGCGTTCTTGATGGCCTGCGCCTCGTCGAGCACGATCACGTCCCATTCGAGTTCGGACAGGCGATCGATGTCGAGCCGCAACACCGCGTAGGTGGTGAGCGTCACGTCCGCCTGGTCCTCGAGTTCGCGGCGAATTCCGTGATAAATCGCGGTGCGGAGCCCCGGGCGAAAGCGCGCGATTTCGCTGGCCCAGTTGTAAACGACGCTCTTGGGGCAAACCACCAAGGCGCGCCCCTTCAGCACGCAAATGGTCTGTAAGGTCTTGCCGAGACCCATGTCGTCGGCGAGCACCGCGCCGAGCCCGGCCGTCCTCAGGAACGAGAGCCAGTCCACGCCGAACTGCTGATAGCTGCGCAACGTCGCGTTGAGATCTGCTGGCAGCTCCGCGCGCGGCAAGCCCTCGAAGTCGTTCAGCAGCGGCGCGAGCTTGACCAACGACAACGGCTTCGGCGCGTCGAGCACCTCGCACAGCGCGGCGAGATCAGGCAACGCGGCCATCGACAGACGCTTGTCCTTGTCGCGCGCCGCCAGCAAATCGAGAACGCGGTGGCCGTGCTCGGCGAGCCAGGCCGCCGGCAGCGGCGCCCAACCACCGCCCTCGAGCGGGACCAGGTCGAGGCCGTCGCGAAACGCACGCAGCACGCTGGCTGCGTCCGCGCGCTTTTGACCGCCCTCGGCGCCCTCCTCGGTCTCGAACACGAGATCGAACGAATCACCGTCGACGAATAGGCGCGGCGTGAGCGGCCGGTCTCCGAACATCGTGGCGTTCTGACGGTCCCCCGTGCGGCGCTGAAAGTCCCGCAACTTCGCGGCAAAACGCACGGCCTCGGTGCCATCGAGATCGATGCGCCGGCCCGGAACCAAGTTCAGCCCGTCGCGCAGCTCCTGCAAGCGCGCCCGCTCTTCGTCGCGGCGGCGCACCGGCATCTCTTCGCTCAACGCCACGCCCTGGTCCCCGTCGATACGCATGATTGGCGGATCGCCGTAGACCAACACGGGCAACACCGAGAGCGTGTGCCCGTGGTGCGAAAGGTCGAACAAGATGCGCGGACGCACGTCGCGACTCACGCGCGGCAAGCGCCGCGTGTTGATCGTCACTCGCAGCTTGGCTTCGAGCTCCGGCAGTACGTGGGCCACGAGCTCCGACTGCCGTTCGCGAGGAAACTTGGTAGCGAGCGGCAACCGCTCCAGAAAGTAGCCGGTGCTCTGAGTTTCACCGAGTGGCCGCAAGGTGTCGCCGACGCGTGCGATACCCATCGCCACGACCTCGATGACTTCCGGATCGCGCTCGAGTCGCAGTAAGAACCCGCCCCCGGGCGCATCCTCCAGGATTGCCCGCGGCAACACCGGTTCGCCCGATGTCTTCACGGGTTTGCCCGCGAAAAGCACATGCGGCGAATACGAAAGCGCCTTGAGCAGCGTGGGCAAACGGTCGAGCGGCAATGACTCGCGGCGATTCGCGGTCAAAATTCGGTCGATCGTGAGATCCTCGTGCGTGGGGACGATGTCACTCGGCAAGCGTCCGCGCGCCAGATCCGTGGCCAGCGCGGTGACGCGATCTTCGCGCCCATCCGCGTGCACCACGAAGCGTTGAAACGAGAGCGCCCTCTCCTTGGCGGTCAAGCGGTACTCGAGACGCGCGGACCGCGGGCGGGGAGCCTCGGCCGAAGCCGGCTTTGCCTTGGCGACGAGACCCTGATCATCTGCGATCACGGCGGCCACGACGTGCGCGCAGGGATCGAACTTACCACCGCAATCGCACGACCATTCCCCGTCGCTGAAATACAGGGTTACAGTCGGCGCCACAGCGTGACCCGCCGCGCGCACCCGAAAACTCCGCTCGCTCGCCGAGCTCTGATCGGCCAACACCGCGTCGGCTCGAGCTAGCTTGACACCTTGTGACCAGATTGCGGGCAGGCACGCCTTGCGTACGACGTCGAGCAGTTCGGCCATGGTTCTCGAAAAAAGGGCCGTGACTGTGGCTCATTTCCGGCGTCCGTGCGAATCGATCCCGACGCGTCCACCAAATTTCTGGGCGATTGGCCAAAGCTTGCCACTATTTTGGCGGCGCGGCGGGCTCTCGCCGTGAGCTCGGCCGTCGTGTGCGGAGCGGCGGCCGATTTCGAGACACTCGCGCAACCGCGCCGAAATCGCGCGAATGCTCGAATTTCGCATGCCTTCGCCCGCGCCGCCCCGCATTTGGACGTGCTTTGCTCCTGCCGCGGCCGTTGCCGGCCTCACCCTTGCGAGTGATTTTCGCACCAGCCGCTACCGCGTCGAGGCCGTGCGCGCCGTGACTGGGTCCGACGCGCTCGACTTCGAGCCCGGACACGAACTCGTGCGCGTCGAGTCCGAGCGTGCGCTCGTGGACGCCGCCTCGGGTTTGGCCGGCGTGACGGGTCACGTGCTCTACACCGGCGCGGCCGCACGCGCCGAACTCGCTCAGCGCTCCGCCCAGGAAACCGGCCCCGTGGCGGTCCTGATTCCGATCCGCAAATCACCCGCCTGGTGGGCGCTCGCACAGGACGAGCGGCTGGCGGTGTTTCAGGGCAGCGCAAAGGCACCAGGCCACCACGTGGTGGGCAGCGCCTACGCCTCACGCATCTTTCGCAGGCTCTACCACGCGCGCCAGCTGCCCGGCTCGAACTGGGACTTCTTGACCTACTTCGAGTTTCCACTCCACGAACGGGCGACCTTCGAGGCGCTATTGGCGGAGCTTCGCGACCCGATGACCAATCCGGAATGGTCGTACGTCGAGGCCGAGATCGAAGTGTGGATGGTGAAATTGTAACGAACCGCTCAAGTCGTCGACGCCGAGCGCGGCGGGCCAATTCGCGGCTGCTAACCCAGCGCGGGATGTCACCGAATCGCCCCAAGCGAGGCGATTCCGCCCTTGCGAGATACGACGGGCGCCCGGTCGTTGGAGCGAACGAGCCGCCGCGGAAGAAATCGGCGGCATGGAGGTGCCGATCGGCGACGCTTGCCTTACACAGCTGGGGCGTTATCTAGCGCTCCCCCCTTGGCGACGGTTTGGCCTGTCCCGCGAAAGCCGCGCGAAACGTTGACGCGCCCCTAGCACAACCCTCGCCCCTCACTTGAAACGCAGACACATGAGATACGTGCTCGCAATCGTCGGCTTGGTCGTGGTTCTAGGTTCGCTCGCCGGACTCAAAGCCGCTCAGATTTCGAAATTGATTGGCATGGGTAAAGCAATGCAGGCCGCGGGTCCGCCGCCGGAGGTGGTGAGCACCCGGGTGACCGAACGACAAACGTGGGAGCGCACGCTGTCGGCGACCGCGAGCGTCGTCGCCGCCAAAGGCGTCGCGCTCAGCAACGATGCGCCGGGCCTCGTCTCCGCCATCCATTTCGAATCGGGCAAAGTCGTCAAACAAGGGGACCTGCTGTTGGAGCTCGACAGCAGCGTGGAACGCGCCCAGCTCGCGTCGCTGCGCGCGCGCCGAGACCTGGCTGAAACGGCGCTGGGGCGCACGACGAAGCTGGTGGCATCCGGCGCCGAGACCCCGGCTCAGCTCGACTCGGACCAATCGGCCTCGAAGGGGCTCAAGGCCGACGTCGCCGCCCTCGAGGCGCAGATAGCACGGAAGAGCATTCGCGCGCCGTTCGCGGGCAAGCTCGGCATCCGCGCCGTAAACCTCGGGCAATATCTGGCGCCGGGCACCACCATCGCCGTGCTCGAGGCGCCCAAGCAGATCTACGTCGATTTCACGCTGCCGCAACAAGAGCTGCCGAACCTCTCGCTCGGGCTGAAAGTGCGCGCCTCCGAGGCCGGCGCCGTCGGCCGCCAGGTGGAAGGGCAGATCAGCGCGATCGACCCGGCCGTCGACGCTACCACGCGCAACGTCAAAGTCCGCGCCAGCATGCCGAACGCGGAGGAGGTGCTGCGCTCCGGCATGTTCGTGCACGTCGAAGTCGTGCGCCCCGAGAGCGAACAGGTCGTCGCAGCCCCGCTCACCGCGATCGTCCACGCCTCATACGGCGACTCCGTGTTCGTGGTCGAGAACAAAGCGCCCAGCGCTGGCAGCGACAAGCCGACGCGCGTCGCGCACCAGAAGTTCGTGCGCACGGCCGGCGTGCGCGGGGACTTCGTGTCGGTCGTACAAGGGCTCGGGGTCGGCGAAGAGATCGTCACCGCGGGCGCATTCAAACTCCACAATGGCGCCAGCGTAACGGTCAACAACGACGTCAAGGTCGATCCCGAACTCGACCCCCACCCGCAAAATCGCTGAGTTACTCGCGCGGTGGCGAGGCTGCCGCGTGTCTCCGCTGGGTCCGCTTTCTCTCCAACGCCTCTTGAGACCATGAAGTTCACAGACATCTTCGTCCGACGGCCCGTGCTGGCGATCGTCGTCAATCTGGTGATCATCATCGCCGGCCTGCAGGCGATTCGCTCGCTGAACGTGCGGCAGTACCCGAAGCTCGAAAGCGCCACCGTCACCGTGCGGACGCCATACGTGGGCGCGAGCGCCGATCTGGTGCGCGGCTTCATCACGACGCCGCTCGAGCGCGCGATCGCGGCCGCCGATGGCATCGATTTCATCGAGTCGCAGAGCGTGCAGGGGCTCTCTACCATCAACGTACGCCTGAAGCTGAACTTCAACGCGGCGGGGGCGCTCTCGGACATCAGCACACGCGTCAACCAGGTGCGCGCAGACCTGCCGCCGGAGGCCGAGATCCCGGCGATCAGCATCGAGCCCTCGGACTCGCGCATCGCGGCCATGTACTTGAGCTTCGGCTCCACGATCTTGGAAGAGAACCAGGTGACCGACTACCTGGTGCGCGTCGTGCAGCCGCGCCTGTCGGCCATCGAGGGCGTGCAGCGCGCAGAAATCCTCGGCGGGCGCGCGTTCGCGATTCGCGCCTGGCTCAAGCCGGAGCGCATGGCCGCGCTCAGCGTGAGTCCGACGCAAGTGCGCAAGGCGCTCGCCGACAACAACTACTTGTCGGCCGTCGGCGAAACCAAAGGTCACCTGGTGCAGGTCAACCTGACCGCGAGCACCGACATGCATTCGGTCGAAGAGTTTCGCAAGTTGGTGATTCGGGAGCAAAACGGAACCTTGGTGCGGCTCGAGGACGTGGCCGACGTCGTGCTCGGGGCGGACAACTACGAGCAAGACGTGCGCCTGTCCGGCAAGAAGGCGGTGTTCATGGGCGTGTGGGTGCTGCCGAACGCCAACTCGCTCGACGTGATCGGGCGCGTGCGTGCGGAGGTGGACACGATCGCGAAGGCGCTGCCGACCGGCATGAACGCGACGGTCGCGTTCGATTCCACCAATTACATCAACAACGCGATCGAGGAAGTGACGCACACGCTCGCCGAAACAGTGCTGATCGTCGTAATCGTGATCTTCCTGTTCCTCGGCTCGCTGCGCACGGTGTTGGTGCCGTTGGTGGCGATCCCGGTGTCGCTGATTGGCGCCGTGTTCTTGATGCAGGTGATGGGTTTCACCTTGAATCTGCTCACGCTGCTGGCCGTGGTGCTGGCCGTCGGCTTGGTGGTCGACGACGCGATCGTGGTCGTCGAAAACGTCGAGCGCCACATTCGTGAAGGCAAAACACCGCTCGAAGCCGCGCTGCTCGGCGCGCGGGAACTCGTCGGCCCGATCATCGCGATGACGATCACGCTGGCAGCGGTCTATGCGCCGATCGGCTTCCAGGGTGGCTTGACCGGCGCGTTGTTCCGCGAGTTCGCGTTCACGCTAGCGGGCGCGGTGTTCATCTCGGGCATCGTGGCGCTCACACTCTCGCCAATGATGTCGTCGCGACTGCTGCACGCGAACCACGCGCCGGCGCTCTTGCCGCGCTTGATCGACGCTGGCTTCGAGTGGATCAAGGCGACTTACACGCGCATGCTGAGCGCGACGCTGCGCATGCGGCCGGTAGTCTACACGGTATGGATCACGCTCGCGCTGGCCACGATTCCGCTCTACATGTTCGCGCCCTCCGAGCTCGCACCCAATGAGGATCAGGGCGTCGTGTTCAGCGCCATCGACGTGCCGCCGAACGCGACCCTGGAACGGCTCGAGCCCTACACCGCGCAAGTAAATGGCATCTTCTCCTCGATCCCGGAGTTTTATCAGAGCTTTCAGCTGACGTTCCCAACCAGCGGGTTTGGCGGCGCGCTGATGAAGCCGTGGAGCGAACGCAAGCGCAACATCTTCTCGATTCAGGAAGAGCTAGCCAGGAAATCCGGGGTGGTCGCCGGCATTCGCGCGCCGATGTTCCTGCCCTCGCCGCTGCCCAACGCTGGCTTCTTTCCGGTCGAGTTCGTGATCGCCTCGACGGTCGACCACGAGGAGCTCTTGCGCTACGCGCAAACCATCGTGGCCGATGCCACCAAGAGCGGGCAGTTCGCGTTCCCGCCGATCATGGACGTCCGCATCGACCAAGCCAAGAGCGAGATCGTGATCGACCGTGACCGCGTGGCCTCGATGGGCCTCTCGATGCAGGAAATCGGCGCAGATCTGGCGTCGATGGTGGGCGGCAATTTCGTCAACCGTTTCAGCATCGACGGCCGAAGCTATAAGGTCATCGCGCAAATCGAGCGCGACGCGCGCCTGAGCGCCGAGCAGCTCAAAGACATCCACGTTAGCGGCCCGCACGGCGAACTGATCCCGCTATCGGCGATCGCGACGCTGAAAGACGGCATCGAGCCCCGTTCACTCAATCGCTTCCAGCAGCTGAACGCGATCAAGATCTCAGGCGTCGCGCCGCGCTCGCTCGAGCAGGGGCTCAAAGTGCTCGAGGCATCGGCGCAAAAGGTGCTGCCGCCCGGCTCGCGCATCGACTACACGGGAGAATCCCGCCAGCTACGCCAAGAAGGTGGCAAGTTCTTGCCCGCGCTCGGGCTCGCCATCGTGCTGATTTTCCTGGCTCTCGCGGCGCAGTTCAATTCGTTCCGGGATCCCTTCGTGGTGCTCGCGGGTTCGGTGCCTCTCGCGCTGTTCGGCGCTCTGAGCTTCTGCTTTCTGAAGTTTGCGGGTCCACCGGGGCTACGCTTCCCGCTCACCGAGGGCTGGACGACGACCCTCAACATCTACTCTCAAGTCGGGCTCGTCACGCTGGTGGGGCTCGTCGCCAAGAATGGGATCTTGATTGTCGAGTTCGCGAATGCCCAGCAAGCGCTCGGTATGAGCAAGGTCGATGCCGTTCGCAGAGCGGCCAGCACGCGATTGCGGCCCATTCTGATGACCACGGTGGCCACAGTGGCAGGCCACTTTCCGCTCACGCTCGTTTCCGGACCGGGCGCCGTGGCGAGAAACTCGATCGGCATCGTGCTAGTCGGCGGCATGTCTATCGGCACGCTGTTTACGCTCTTCGTCGTGCCCTCCGTCTACGTGCTCATCGCGCAGGACCACCGAAAGGCACGCGCGCTCGAGGACGCACAGACGCCAGCGTCGCTGCCGCCCGCGGCGGGTTCTTCGGCCCCTCCAGCGGCCGACAATGACGCGCTGTCGCCCGAGTTCTTTCCGCTTTGAACCGGACTCCGCAGCCTTGGGTTCTCTGCTGGGTCGCGCTGCTTGCTGCATCTCTTACTAGCAGCGCTTGTTCGCACGCAGCGCGTCTCGCCGCCGGACCCGCACTCGGCTACGTTCGGAACGCCGAGCGCGCGCCGGGTGCCGAGCTCTTGGCGCG
>JAEUAF010000804.1 GCA_019695485.1 Sorangium sp. | reverse complement strand
CCCGCTCCCCCTGAGACCGCCGCTTTTCACACCCCGGCCATGCGACCGACGGAAGCGCGAATCCGCCGAGAACCCGATGGAGACGAGCGCGGGCTACGCTAGGCGGGTGCGCTTCCCGTGGCTCACGCGCGCCTATCTGACCGCTGATCCGCGGAGTCTCGCTGCCGGCAGGATCGCGCTCGCCAGCGTGCTGCTCCTGGACCTCGCGCGTCGGGCCCAGGAGATGCGCCTTTGGTACACGAACCAGGGCCTCCTGCCAAACCACACGGTGCTGTGGAGCCCGCCGTTCGAATACAGTTTCTCGTTCTTCTACATGTGTTCTTGGCTGCACGAAGCGGCGATCGGGTTTCTGATCTGCTTCGTCGTCTACGGCCTGCTCCTCGTTGGGCTTTACACGCGCCTGGCCCAAGCCCTGAGTGTCTTGGCTGTGCTCAGTTTGCACGGGCGCGTGCTGTTCGCGCAGAGCGGCGGCGACGTGGCGCTGGTCGAGCTCACCATTTGGACCGCTTTCCTGCCAACGGGCCGCCGTTTCTCGATCGATGCGCTCCGCAGCAGCCTGCGTGACAAGCGCGAGGCGAGGCTAGGTGAGCTGAACGAGCGCTTGGCGTTCATGCCGGAATCGAAACCCGTGGTCTCGCTGGCGGTGCTCGCCCTCACTCTCCAACTCTCCGTCATCTACTTCTTCAATGCCGTGCAAAAGTCGGGGGCGACGTGGCGAGAAGGCAGTGTCGTGCACTACATGTTGCACCAGGACGAAATCGTCACAACTCTCGGGCTTTGGCTACGCGAGCGCTTGAGCGTCGCAGGCTCACGCACCCTCACTTATGCGGCTCTCGGCATCGAAGCGGTGCTCCCACTGGCGATTCTGTTTCCGCTCGCGCAAGCGGCCATGCGTCGCGTGGCGGTCGCGCTGATGGTGGCGCTGCATCTCGGGTTTGCTCTATTTCTGAATCTCGGAATCTTCGTACCGACCATGCTGGCGTTCGCTCCGAACCTAATTCATGGAACGGACTGGGATCGGCTCGGGCGCTGGTTGCGCCCAAAGGGGCAGCGCTTCATCGAGTGCGACGAGCGCTCCCCTCTCGCGTTCGGCATCGCCCGCGTGCTGGCGCGGCTCGATCGCGGAGCGCGCCTGGAATTCATCGAACCGGCCGGCGACACAGAGAGCAGCGCGCACGGCTCGGACGAACTCGTCGTCATCGATCCGCTGAGCCGACAGCGCTTCGAACGCTCGCTCGCGTGGGCGCAAATCGCGGAGTGTTTGCCGCTCGGCTTTCCACTGGCGTTCGCGCTGAGGGCAACGAGCGTGCGTCGCCTCGCCGATGCCTGCTACGAGGTGCTTGCCAAACGCGCGCGCCGCGCTCGACACAGGCTTCCCGTCGACTCGAGTGCGAGCCCGGGGGACTTCGGCGAGACCAAAAGCGAAATCCGGGCCTCTGTCGCGCCAGCGCTCTTCGCGGGCCCCCGACGTCCACCCCCCAAGCAGATCGCGGCAGGGCCGGTGCCGCTCTTGCGCGAGACGAGCATCGCCCTACTGATGATCATCGCCACCAGCCAATTGCTGGTCGACAATCCGCTCGTCACCCATCTGAGCTACTCGGCGCAGCCCAAGTGGATGAGCGCGGTCGTCTCCTATCTTCAATTCTTGCAGGCCTGGTCCATGTATGCGCCCGAAGCGCCCACCACCGACGCCAACGTCTTCGTGGATGCCGTCACCGTCGACGGCCGTCACGTCGATCCATTCAACGAACTCTTGAGCCCCAATCAACCCCATCCTGGCCCACACATTCCGCCGCGACTGGGACAAAGCTTGTTGGTTTCGAATTACGTATTTCGCATCCCCTATCAGCGCGACTATTTCCCCGCGCTACGCGACTGGATTCTGCGTTACCCGGAGCGGAGCGGTCGCCCCGAAGACCACATCGTGTCGTTCGCCGCTTATGCCGTGATCGACGAGAGTCCACCGCCAGCTGAGCGCGAGCCGCGCAATACGACGACGCAGCTGCTGTTCGATTTCGTCGACGAGCCTGAAAAAGGGGCGCGCTGAGGCGAGCCCTCACGACTCGGCGCGCGCGACGCGCTCGCGCGATGGCGTCGAGCCCTCGGTCGCCCGTCACGGTATCACGACGCGCGGTCGAGCACCGCGCGCACCGCTTCACTCAATGCGTTCAGGGTATACGGCTTGGCCAACCACGGCAGACCGCGCGCTCCCGCGAGGATGTCCATGCGCTCCGGCGAGAAGCCCGTGGCCACTAAAGCCTTTTGCGCAGGCCTGATCCGTCGCATCTCTTCGATGGTGGCAACCCCGTTCAACCTACCCGGCATCATCATGTCGACAATCACCAGATCGAAGCCATCACGTTGCTCTCGTTCCGCGTAAAGCTCGAGAGCCTGGTCCCCCGTGGGAGCGGTGACTACCGAATATCCCAGCGTCGAGAGAATGCGGCGCGCCACCCGCAGCTGGAGGGACTCGTCGTCCACTACCAGGATGCGCTCCGTACCGCGACTCGGCGCGACTTGGCGAGGTGCTAGCGGCGCGAGGACGCCCCCCTCGTGCAGCGGAAAATAGAGCGTGAATGTGGTGCCGCGTTCGGCCTCACTTTGCAGGTGGATGTAGCCCGAGCAGTCTTTGACGATGCGCTGCACGATCGAAAGCCCGAGCCCGGTACCTGGCGTCCCCACGCGGCGCTTGGCGCTGAAGAACGGCTCGAAGATGCGCGCTCGAGACTCCGGCGGGATGCCGCGCCCGGTGTCGGAGACTTCGACCACGGCATAGTGACCCGCTTCAATCGGATCGACCCCTTCGATGCGTTGCTCCACTCTGCGCTCGAACGCGCGAACGGTAATCGTCCCCGGCCCGTCAATCGCGTCCAGCGCATTGATGACCAGATTGGAGACCGCGCGCAGCAGGTGCGATTCTGACGCGTACACTCCGAGCGGCCCTGGACCGAGCTCTACGCGCACGGCAATCTGTGGCGACTGCCGGCACAAGTCGGCAAACGCGCGCTGCTCGCCGCGCAGAATCAGCGTCAAGTCGATCAGCGTCTTCGGAGCAGCGTCGACCCGCGCCAGCGCCAACAAGTCGCGAATCGTGTAGGCGGCGCGTTGCCCGGCGTCTTGAATGGACGCGAGATCCGAAACGACCTCGACCGGGACCGGGTGATTGGGCGAGCTCTCGAGCTCTTTCTGGATCACTTCGGGCAATGCCAGCAACGGGCCCAGCACGTTGTTGAGGTCGTGTGCGACCCCGCCCGCGATCAGGCTGAGCGACTTGATGCGCTCTGTAGTGGCGCGCTTCTCCTCTTGCGCCTGCGCATAGAGGCGCTGTTCCGCGAGGACTTCTTGGTGAAGCTGCGCGGTCTTGATAGCGCCGCCGATCTGCTCACGCAACATCGCGTAGAGCTCGAGGCGCATCGGGATCTCGAGGGCGATCACACCGAGCTGTTCGAATTGAAATGTGAGCGGCAAGATCGTCAGCGACGGCAACTCCGAAAGTTGCAGCGCCGCGTCCGGCAGCAGCAATTCCGTCGCATAGTCGCCCGGCGGCAAGCTGACCGCTCGACCATCCTGCAAGTACACGAAGGCTTCGAGCCGCTCCAGACTGCTCGACGTATAGAGCGCGATGAGGGCATTGCGCACGCCGAGCTCGGGCAACTGCATGTTCAGCGCATCCCGCAGCACGCTCAGGCTGAGCGCGGCGGCCAGGCGTTCCGAGCCGCGGCGCAGCTCACGCAACAGCCAACTGGCGCGCAGATTGCGCTCGCCAGAAATGCGCGCGGCGTGACTGCTCACCAACAGGCGAGCCGCGTGAAAGGCCTCCTCGAGGGCGGCGCCGGTCCCTGTGGCCTGTGCCCTGGCACGGAGCAAGGTCAAGCTCCGCTGCAGTTCGTCGACGTGCACGTGCGGCAGCGTCAGCTCTTCGAGCAACGCGCCCACCGCCTTCGGAAGGGCGCCAGCTTCGCCCGCTCCCTCGGCGGCAACCCCAGCCTGCAACGCCACCGCCCATCGCACGCGCTGCTCACGGCTGTCGAGCACCGGGGTGAGCAAGTCGACGAGCTGTGCCCCAGAGCCATTGGGCGTAGCCTCGGCGCTCATCAACTGAATCTGGCTACCCGCCTGACACCCGCACGACTCGCGCAACACGAGATCGGTGTCGAGCTCGATCAGCGCTGCCGCCTCGCGACCCTCGCAGATCCGAAGCAGCGTCTCGATGCCGCCCGCACCGAGCGCCGCTACCGGTTGCCGAACCGTGGTCAACGCGGGCTGACTGAAACGCGCGGTGACTGAATCGTCGAAACCAGCGACGGCCACGTCGTCGGGGCAGCGTAGGCCGAGCGCGTGCAACGCCTCGAGTGCACCGACAGCCATATCGTCGTTGGCGGCAATGATGGCGTCGAACGGGATGCCGGCGGCCAGCCAGTCTTCGACGATCTCTCGCCCCGTGAGGCGCACGAAATTGCCATGCCGCACGGCCTCTGGCCGCAAGCTCAACCCAAGACGAGCGAGCGCCTGGCGCGTGCCGCTGAGCCGCTGGTCCGATTCTTGGTGACCGAGCGGCCCTCCGATATACGCAAATTGGCGGCGGCCGTGCGCCCGTACCAAGTGCTCGACGAGACGAGACGAGCCAGTCGCGTTGTCGATCGCGAGACTCGGCACCCCAGGGCTACATTCACCGATGGCGCACATAGGTACCGGACAGCGCTCTCGTAGGCGCACGAGTACGTCGTCCAGCGAAGAGAACGACGAGATACAGCCGGCCGCCACCACGATGCCGTCGACGCGGTCGGGGTGAACCAGGTCGAAGATCTGGCGTTGAGCGTTACCGGAAGCGGTCCAATCGAGACGTCCCCCATACACCCACAGTCGGACATCGCGCTCTCGGCAGACGCGCTCCGCACCGCGTCGCAGCTCGCCCTGATAGTAGTCACCCAACCCGGCATCGTTCATCAGCAACGCGAACACGAGCGGCCGCGACATCAGCCACTCCAGCGCGAGCGCAACACGAGCCTTGCCGGCAGGTACCGGCGCTCCGCGCAGAGCGCACTCACGTTCGGCAGGATCGGATACAAGGGGGTCCGAATCCCTGAAACGGCGTCGGAACTTTGACGTTTAGGTAGGTGCGCCGCGCCGTCTTCCCCTCAATCGGAGCGTGATTGGCGAATTCAATGCGCGGGCGCGCCTCCGGCGCAGCGACCGTTACCAGCGGGCTGGCGAAACACCGCGGGCAAAAGGCTCGGCCGCCGAGCGCGGCATTTCCAGGCCGTAGGCGAAACCGGCGCCGAACATCAGGCTAGTCGAGGAGCCAATTCCCGCCGCGCAGCCAGCCACGGAATCCGCGGTCAGCTGCTCACTGTGACCGTCGACGCGCAGCACGAGATCCAAATGCGAGTTCAAGTGCACGCTGCTGCCCAGCCCGGCGCCAATCGCCAAGGCGGGGCCGTGCGTGCCTGCACAATCGAAGGGCGTTGCCGGTTCGAGTGGCGACGCGGTGGAGCGGACACCCGCGGCGGCCACGTGTTCCAGCGCCAAACCGTCGCGCAGCGAAAGGAACAAACGCAAATCGCCGCGCTGGTAAGCCGAAACGCGCCCGCCGAGCCACGCGGCCGTCATCGACGGCTCCGTGCTCAGAAAATTGGCGCCGCTCTGCGAGCTCGCGCGTCCGAGATCGGTATGCGAGAGCTCGAGGCCGGCGGCGACGTTCGGCACGAGGCTAAACCAGGCGCCCACGCCGTAGGCCGCGCCGAGACCGGACGCACGCGCGTAGCCGTCGGGATCCCCCAAGCGATCGTTCATGCCAAAGCCGAGTTCCAGCGAGAAATCCGGCCAGTCTTGGTCTTTACCGAAATCGCGAGACGGGAACGTCGGCGCTGACGCGGGGTTCGGAGTGACCAGCGGCGGCGCCGGCGGCGGGCTTGGGGTTGCTGGCGGCGCCACATTCTGACTCGGCGGCGTGGGAAGCGCGGCGTCAGGCGCCGGAGCCGGCTCGTTGCGTGGTTCGGGCGTCGCTGGCTCGGGCGTTGAACCGTCCACGGGAGCAGCTGGGAGCGGCGTCGAGGCTGGCGGCGTCGCCGGCGTCTGAACGCCTTCGACGCTCGGGGGCGCTGCGGCCGGTGCTTGGGTTTGACCCAAGTCCTGTGGGGTCACGGCCAGCGCGGCAAGCAGCCAAGCTCTCGAATGTGGCATGCCGCGCAGGCTAGGTCGGCCCTGTCCGCGCGACAAATGGTTTGGCGCCGCCGCGTTCACAGTGCAAGCCTCGAGCCCCCGGCCCCAAGTCGTGATCCGCTAACCAGAGCTTTCTCGTATAAGAATGGTGCTCTCGCAAACCGAAACCCAAAGCGACGCGAGCTTCTTCGCCGAGCTTCCAGAGCTCTCGGACTTCGCGGAGGTCACCGACCCGAAAGCCTATGCGGACGCGCCGGTCTCGTGGCAAGTCGTGCTGACCGACGTGCGCGGCTCGACCCGCGCCATCGAAAGCGGACGTTACCGCGACGTGAATGCGCTCGGTGTGGCCTCGATTGTCGCCGTCTGCAACGCCCTCCCCAACGTCGAGCTGCCGTACGTGTTTGGGGGCGACGGCGCCACGCTATTGATTCCGCGCTCCGGACTCGCCGAAGCCATGAGCGCGCTGCGCGGGATATCCCAAGTTGCCAAGAGCGCCTACGACCTCGAACTCCGAACGGGAGTCGTGCCGATCGCGGACCTTGCCCGCGAAGGCCACGCGATCAAGGTGGCGCGCTTTCGTGCGAGCCCGCACGTCTGCTTGGCGATGTTCGCGGGTAGCGGCTTCGCGCGGGCTGAAAGCTATCTGAAGGATCCGGAGCACGCCGAGCGCTTCTCCGTGCATCCCGAGGGTGATGCCGAAGCGAACTTGGAAGGCTTCGAGTGCCGTTGGCAGCCCGTGGCGAGCCGAAAAGGCTTCATCGTAAGCCTCTTGATTCAAGCGCGCGGCACGGCCGACGAAAAGGCCGAGGTCTACCGCCGAGTGCTCAACGCCCTGGAAGAATTGAGTGACCCCTCGGACTCGCGACCGGTAACCTTGTCCGGGCTGAAGCTGCGTGCGTTCGGCGGGGATTACTCGTCAGAGGCCAGGCTTCGCGCCGGAGCAGCGAGCGGCGCCAAGTACGATGCAGCCCTCGATCACGCCCGCAAGAAAGCCCGCATCGGTCGGGTGTTGATTGGACTCGGCGCCAGCGCGGGCGGCTTCGACGGCAGCGCTTACCCGCGTGAGCTCGTTCAAAACACCGATTTTCGCAAATTCGACGAGACGCTGCGCATGGTCTTGGATCTCGCAGAGTCAGAGGTTCAGGCGCTCGAAGGCTTTCTCGAGGAGCAGCGCCAAGCGCAGCGCTTGTTTTACGGCGTTCATCGAGCGAACGCCGCGCTGGTCACCTGCTTCGTACGCTCCTACGCCGGCAATCACCTGCACTTCGTCGACGGCGCGAACGGCGGCTACGCGCTCGCTGCCAAGCAGCTCAAGGCGCAGATCAAAGCAGACTAGCGCGCCGCGCCCAAGCCCTTGCGAGCCCCGGGCGCGTTTGCTCCGAGCGCGCTCAGAAACCGCGTTTCACCGCGAGCCAGGTGAGGAACAACAGTACCACCGCGATCGCGAACATCGGCAAGATTGACGGCACGAAATACGGGTAAATCATCAAGATTAGCCCGCTCACGAGCTGCGGCCCCCGCCGCATGCGCTTGCCGTACATGAACAACACGAAGCCGATCGAAGAGACCAGCATCGAGGCCAAGAACGAGTTCGCGTCGAAGTTCAGCGACACCGGGCGTTCTCTCGTTCCGTCATTCGAAGCCGTGCAGGTGAACGACGTACCACTCGCCACGCCACGAGATCATCGACGTCACCTCGAAGCTTTGCTCTTTCCCGTCGACCTTCTTCAAGCGGAGCCGCGAGCGGAGCACACGGAAATAGCCGAGCCGGTTGCCCTCCGAGCCCGGTTTCATCCAGCGCGCGGCAGAGTCGGGCACGTCGATGCCCGACAGCCGCGCGCCCGCGGCGTCCGCTCCGAGGCTCGCGTGATACTCGTGCACCTCGCGATCGAAGGCCTTGATCAGACGAAACTGGTAGTCACGCTCGGGTTTGGCGACCGCCTTGACTTGCTGGTAGGCGAGCAGCGGGAAGAAGCTTGGGTGCGCGAGGCTCGGGTCGTCGACAATGATGGCTTGGGCGAGCCGCTCGATACGCCTCTGGAAACTCGCGGTGTCGACGCGCGGGTGCTCCTCGGTCTGAGGGAGCGGCTTTCCGTCCCCGTCGACGAGAGCCGCCTCGCCGGTCGTTTCCGCGTTCGCCCGGTTCCCGGCCCCCGTTGCCGCCTCGGGCGCGCCACCCGCGGCGAGCGCAGCACTGGCCGCCGGCGCAGCGCTCGCTGGAACGGCGGGAACGGGAGCGGGCCCAGGGGCAGCGGCGCCGATGGGCGCATTCGACAGCGCTTGCGATGGCGCAGGCTCGACGCGAGCATCAGACGCCTTGGCTGCCACGCTCACGGGAGCAGGCTCCGCACCTGGCCGACGCTCACAGCCCCCGCCGGCGAGCGCGAGCGAAGTGACGAGGGAAAGAGGGAACGATCGGCGGAGGCGCATGCCGCCCCTTATAACGCCAAAGGCCCGGGAGCTATTCTCCGGCGGCGCGCCCAGGCACTTTGGAGCCGCCGGCCGCGGGCGGCGCCGAGTGCCCGGTCTCCGGCCGACTAGAAATCGGGGCGCTTTGGCCGGTACCCAACGTGAGCCCGAGGGATTCCAAGCCAACGGTCGGGCTGAAGGTGTCGAACTCGGTGGGCAAGCTCGAGCCGTTCGCTTGATGCCGACAGAACGAGACGCGGCTGCGCCCGGCTTGTTTGGAGGCGTAGAGCGCGCGGTCGGCCGCAGCAAACAGCTCTTCGCGTGTCGGGCCGTCGTCCGGCAAGAGGGCGACGCCGACGCTGGCGCCGACGCGCAACGGTGTGCCTTCGTACACGACCACGTGATCGGAGATGTATTCGACCAGCTTACGCGCGCAGGCGGCCGCTCCCACCAAGTTCGTGTGGCTCAGCAGCACGGCGAATTCATCACCGCCGATCCGCGCAGCAAGGTCGCTCGCGCGCGTGGCTGAACGCAGCAACTCAGCCACCGAACGCAGCACGGCGTCGCCCGCGGCGTGCCCATGGGTGTCGTTGATGGGCTTGAACTCGTCGAGATCGATCGACAAGAGCGCGCCACCGGTGCCGTAGCGTTGCGCTTCGGCGAGACGCGTTGCAACCTCTTCCTCGAAACGCCGCCGGTTCACGAGACCGGTCAGCGCGTCGTGACTCGCAAGCCAGGCCAGCTCTTCGAGGCGCAGACGTTCGGACAGATCGCGCAACACGTAAACGTGGTTGGGGTGGCCGGGCGGATCCTCGAAGTCGCGCTGCGACACTTCGAGCGGCACGTCGCGACCATCCGCGCGACGCACACTACCCGCTAACTGGCCGTTTTCCACGAAGGGCAAGAGCTCCCCGACGCGACGCCCGAGAAGCGCATGAGCTTCACAGCCGAGCACGCGCGCCGCGGCGGCGTTGGCGTACGTCACCTGCTCGGTCTCGTCCGCGAGAACGATGCCGTCAGCCGTAGATTCGGCGATGCCGCGAAAGCGATGCTCGGAGGCCGCCAAGCGACTTACGGCTTGGGCGAGCTCCAGCGATTGCCCAATCGGTGCCGCCACCAGCCGCGACACCTCGAGCCAGGCCGACGACACCGCGCGATTGGCCGAGGCCGCCACGAACACGGCGTTCGGCGTGCGCGCGTGCGAGATGGGAACGATGAGTAGAGATCGTGCGTCGAGCTGCTCGAGCAAGCGCGCATCTTCTGGCCGCGTCGCCGAATCGATCACGATCGGCTCCGCGGTGAGCATCACGCGCTCGAGCAGCGCCATGCGCCCCGCAAAATCCGGCAGTCGATTCACCGACGCACCGTGGAAGCCGAGCTGTGCGCCGAGCGCCAGCGTGCCGCGCGGCGACGGCAAGTAGGCGGCGCCCGTTGGAAACCCGGAGGAATCGAGGAAGCTTGCGAGAGCGCTGCGCAGCACGTCATCGAAGGCCGCCGCGCCACCCGTCAGATCGGCCAGATTCGCGAACAGCTTCGCTACGGAACTCCAAACCGGACTCTGCACGAGCGCGTCCGAGCTCGGGCGCCGAACGGGGGCACCGAGCGCTGCGACAGGCCGCGCGACCCCCGCGGCGGGAGCTCGACCCATGCGAGTCTTCACGTAGCTCAGCAGGCGCGACGGCTCGATCGGCTTCAGCAGGAGATCGGCGAAGCCGGCCGTGAGAACGCGGTCGCGATCGGCGAGGCCGGTGAACGCCACGACCGCCGGCAGGGCGTGACCGTGAGCCGCTTGCAGCCGCTCTAGCAAGTCGAAACCGTCCATGTCCGTGAGCGCCAAGTCCTGCAGCACCAAGTCGAACTGACGCTCGCCGAGGGCCGCCAAGGCCTCCGCGCCGGTAGCCGCCTCGACTACGTCGATGCCATCGCCTCGCAGCGTCAACCTCACGAGTTTGCGCGTGATGGGGTTGTCCTCGACGACGAGCACCGTGGGCATGACTGATTTCCTACGCGAACGCGCGCAGAAGCATCTGACGCGACTCGGGCAATTTTCCAAGCGTGCCAGATGGGAGGCTCGGATCGCAAGCACATCGATCCGTGACGCGCGGCTCGTCTTCCATCTGCCTCGCGTCGTACGGCGGAAAGCGCACAAACTTCAGCGGCCCATAAAAACACTGACGTTCCAGGCCCGTCTCGCCCTTATCAGTACAGGATGAGAGCCGTACATGTACGCCAGGCGGCACTCCAAGTGCGTCTCGCCCCAAGCTGTCGCACCTTGTCCCGCTCGCCCCTACCCGTCGACGCTCCGTAAAGCGAACGAAAACCGCGGCATGGAACGTGCTCTTGAGCACGCCGAATCATCCAGAGGGAATATGAGCACCCAGCGCGCGCGTCAGTCACTAGTTCGCCCCCCCCAACTCGATCGGCAACACGCTCGACTGCGCGCGGTGCTGGCGCGCACGGCGCCGTCAGCCATCATCGAGCAAGCGCTGGACGGGCGAATCCTCGGCTGGAGCGTGGGCGGCATCCACCTCTACGGCTACGAAGGCGCGGAGATCGTCGGGGAAAACTCGCTTTCGCTCTACGAGCCCCGTGAGGTCGAGAATGGTCACGCAAAAGCCATTTTCGAGCGCGCCCTGGTCGCTGGAAAGTGGGAGGGGCGAGCCTACCAAGTGCGCCGCGACGGCAGCGGCTTCTGGGCCCAGCTCACGCTGCTGTTGCGCCGCGATGCCAATGGAACGCCCACGGGCGTCGTGAGCGTCGTCCGCGACCTGACCGACCTCGAACAGCTCGAGGTCGAGGTCGGTCGCTCGCGCGCCTTGGGCCGAGCTTTGCTGGAATCGCGGGCCCACATCCTGGTCATGACGGATGGCTTCGGCACCATCAGCGAGGTCAATTCGTTGACGGCCGAGACCTTCGGCGAAACCCAGGAGGATCTCCTGGACTCGTCGTTTCCTGGCCGCTTCGTCGATCCCACGCAGGTCGAGGCCATCATCAACTCGGCATTTTCGCAGGAAGAAGTGAATGGGTTCGTGCTCGAAGTGATGCTGCCCGACGGGCAAATTCTAGCGCTCCTGGGCGACGCCTTCCTCAGCGAAACCAGTGTCAACGACGGCGGGGTGTTGTTCGCGCTGCGCGCACTGCCCTCCCACTCGCGGAAACGGCGCGCGACGCGCTCGGTCCCTCCGGACTCGCGCCCGGGGTCGGTCGTCAACGCGAGGCGCCCCTCCTCACCCTGGCTCCGCGACTCCCACACCCGCGCCTTGAACGTGGCCTGCGAGAGCTCGGCGCATCTCTCCCACGAGCTTCGCACCCCACTCACGGCAGTGATTGGCTTCGCAGAGCTCATGTTCAGCGGTCAGGCCGGGCCAATGGCGCTCGCCCAGCGCGAATACCTGGAGGACATTCTGGCGAGCGCTCGCCACATGTTGAATCTGCTCAACGCGGAACTCGACTCAGCCAAGGCCCTAGCCATCGAGCAGCGCGACGTGAACCGCGCCGACCTCGCTGAGCTCGTGCGCGGCGTGCGCAGTGCCCTGCGACTGGCCGCAAACGAAAAGCAGATCGACGTGACGCTCGAACAACACTGCGACCTGTCGCTACCGGCGGAAACCGCCACCAAACTCCGGCAGATCCTGTTCAACTACCTATCCAACGCGATCAAGTTCACGCCGAACGGCGGCCGGGTGACGGTGCGCTGCCACCTGACTGACACGGATTACCTATGCGTCGAAGTGCGGGATACGGGCTTGGCGCTACACAAGGATTCTCACACGCGCCTGTTTCAGGAGTTCGAGCAACTCGATATTCCGGGTGAGTTGAAGG
>JAEUAF010000278.1 GCA_019695485.1 Sorangium sp. | reverse complement strand
GGCCGAAGCCGTATGTCGAGCAGGAACGAGACGCAAGCGCTGACGACCGGCGACTTTTTGGAGAACGCCTGGAGCCGTGACACGGCGCTCGCTGACGAGCGCGACGATCTGGTCGGCGTGACCTTGAACGGTACGTACGTGGTCGAGCGGGTGCTGGGCGAGGGCGGTATGGGTCGCGTGTATCAGGCGCGCCACACGCGAATCGCGCAAAAGCGCGTCGCTGTCAAAGTCTTGCACGACGAATATTCGCGCAACGAGGAGGTGCTACAGCGCTTCCAGCGCGAAGCGGAGGCTGCGGCCGCGGTCTCGCACCCGAACGTGATGAGCGTGCTCGATGTCGACCGCACGCCGAGTGGCGCGCCCTACCTCGTGTGCGAGTACCTGGAGGGCATCGATCTGGCGGCCCACCTGAAGAACGTAGGCAAGCTCAGCACGGAGGCGGCGTTACATCTTGCGCGAGCCCTTTGCCACGGGCTCGCGGCTGCCCACGCGCGTTCGGTGATTCATCGCGATTTGAAGCCGCAGAACATCTTCCTCATCGGTGATCTGTCGCGCGGCGCTGCGGCTCTACCAGACGTCAAGATCCTCGACTTCGGGCTGTCACGGTTCCTCGACAGTTGCGAAAGCGAGTCACTCACCAAGACCGGCTACATCATGGGGACGCCCGCGTATATGGCACCCGAGCAGGCGCGCGGGCTCCGCGTCGATCAGCGCGTCGACATCTACGGTCTTGGCGCGATTCTCTACACGGCGCTCACCGGACGACCACCGTTCGAAGCGGACACCCCGCAGGCCACCGTGTTGGCCGTCGTGAGCAGCGAACCGCCGCGTCCGCGCTCGCTCGTGCCAAGCATTCCGGTGCCGGTCGAGCTCTTGCTCGAGCGCGCGCTGGCTCGCGAACCAGACGAGCGCTATCCCGACATGACGCGCTTCCTCGAGGCCGTCGAAGACCTTGCACTCGACGCGCCCCGCGGCCGCGAGAAAGCAGCGTCACGCGCCGAGCCCGACGAGCCTGCCGTGCCCGACCAAGAACTGTCGGCGGCGCGGCCGCGGCTGGTGCTCTACTTGGGGCTGATGGCGCTCTTGATCGTGGGGGGCGCGATCACGGCGGTGACTGGGCTCGAGCTGTCGCGCGGCTACGGCTTCAATCGCGTCGAGCTGCGCTTGTTGTTGTTGGCGATTCTCGGCATTTCATTGACTCCGGCCATGTTTTGGCTGGCGCGCATTCGCTCGCACGTCTGGCACAAGAGCTCGCGCGTGCTTTCGTTGCTCGGCCACCTGCGCGCGGCCGTGGTGGTCGGCGCGGCGACCTACGGCGTGCTGGCGCTGGGTCTACGCTTCGCCGACGACTTCTTGGTGCGCTTGCTCGACGAGCCTTGGCTGCGTCCGCTCGGGGCGAGTTGGCCAGGTTGGAACTTACCGCTGGCTTGCGTGGCCTTCTCGATGTCGCTCGCCGTCGTCGTACGCCGCGTGCTCGCGAGCTCTATGCGAGCGGGCTTCGCGCGCGCGTTGCTGCGCACGCTGGTGCTGGCGCTGTCGCTCGCGTTGGCGCTCGGATTTCTCTACGTCGGCTTTCGTTGGCACGCGCGCGTCGGCCCGGGTGCGGCCGAGCTCGCGCCGAAGCTCCGCTAGAACGCGGTGTTCTCGATGGCGCCCGCGCGAACTTGCCAGGTGCTGAACGCCCCGAGTTTGCGCGTGCCGCAGGCGCTCAACAGCAGCGGTCCGGTCAGCCCCGAGTAGTTGTCGTCAGCGCCGTCGCGCAAGCCGGCGAGACCGGCTTCGATGTCGTTCCAACCGAAGCTCTCGCCGCGCGTGTCGGCCACGCTGGGAATTGCCGTGCGCAGCGTGGTTTGGTCGATGTTCGAGCTGTCTCCCTGCGCGGCGTCCTCGAGCGCGAAGGCAGCGAGGCCGACGGCGTCATAGTAGAAGTACGCCCCTTCCAAGGGCTGATCGCCTTGCCAACGCCCGGCGAACGCGTTCGGAAAGGCGTCACTGTCGTCATACACCTTGGGGGCCACGCCCATGGCGCCCTCGAGCGCGTCGGGTGCCACGTTTTGGACCAAGAGGTCCGTCTTCAGCAGCGGCGACAGGAACCAGCGCGGCGGGCTTGGACTCAAAGCGTCGAACTCATTCACGACGAGCGCCGCCGTGCGCGGTGAGGTGGCAAGCACCACGGCGTCGACGTTGGCGGCGATGGTTTGCGTGACCTCGCTCGAATAGCTTTGGGCGCTGCCGTCCAGCGCAACTTCGAGGGTGACGCGACCGCCCAGCGCGCGAAAGCGCTTCACCACCGCGGAGTGAAGTGCCTCATCGTAGGCGTCCGTCTCGTACAAGACGGCGGTCGTCGCGATTTGCTCCGCCGAAACTTGCTTGGCGAGCCCGTCGCCCAGCGAGAGCGCCGACGGCGCCAGGCGAAACCACGGGGAAGAGCAGGCGACGGCTGCGTCGTCCGCCGCGCCCACCAGCGGAGAGAGCAGCGTGACACCGTGCGCCTCGAGCGTCGGCATGATTGCGCTGGCGATGTCGGCGCTCTCTGGACCGATCACGACCTTGGCTCCGGCGGCGATCAGCGCTTCAGCAGCGGCCTGACTGCGCGACAGCTCGGAGTGAGTGTCCTTCGACACGACGCGCAGCGGTACTCCCGCGATACCCCCACCGTCGTTGACGCGGCTAGCAGCGAAGATCACGGCGCGCTCGAAGTTGCTGGTCGTTGCGGAGTTCGTCCCCGTGAAGGGCAGTAGCAGGCCGAGCGTTACGGCGTCGCCCTGGGCACCGCTGCTGCTGCCGCAGCCCGCGCTTGTGAGCGCCACGAGGCCGCCGGCGAGCCGCGCCATGAGCGCGTGGACCTTGCCGCGGCGGCGGGCCGTCTGAGATTGAACGCTCTTCTGGCTCGTGTCAGGGCTGCGAGGCGCGCGGAGATCGGGAAGAGTCGGCATGCCGGGCTTCAATAGGTGTGTTGAACTTCGAAGAAGAGTTCGGAAGGGGCGAGCGGGTACTCGAACCCGGAAAAGCCCGGGTCGGGGCCGCGGGTGACGAGCAAGTTCCGCGAGCGAAGCGCGAAGCGCGTCTCGTGTCCTGGAATCAGGTAGATGTCGCGCGTGGCGAGCGACACATCCAACATGAAATAGGTGGGCAGCGAGAAGTCGCTGCCGCGCTCGACCAAGCTGGTATCCGCCGCGCGGCGCGGCCCTACGAGCAGGCCTTGGGTGCCGAGCTCGAGTGGAACCTGTGGGGTCGAAGGCACCGAGAAGGTCAAGCCGGCGCGCGCAATCCAAGGCGGATATACGACATTCCGGCTGCCAATCAGGTTGGCCGCGTATCCCTCTTGTCCAAGGTCGCGCAGCGAGTGCACGAGCTCGAACGAAGCGTAGAGCGTGTAGTCGTCGTAATGGTGCACGTCCGTGCGCGTTTCCCAGGACAAAGTGCGCTGGCTTGCCACGTTGCGGGCGGTCTGATTGATGCCCTGTGGGGTGAATTCGGCCTTGTTGAAGAGCCAGTTGTAAGACACCCCGGACGTGACACCAAAGAAGCGCGTCGGTTTGAACGACATCTGATACTCGACGGTATCGATGTGTTGGGGCTTCAGGTTCGGGTTACCGACGACGTCCCCGGGGCGGAGCGGCGAGGCGTAGAGCAAGTAGGGGGATGGGGCCTTGAACGCGCTGCCATAGAGCAACTTGGCGACCACGGCGCGGCTGAGGCGTGAGGTGAGGCCGACGCGACCGGTGAGTTGTCCGCCATACACGCTGTGGTTGTCGTAGCGCGCGCCACCCGTGAGCTTTAGCGGCTCGAACAGCTTGTAGTTTGCGCTCAGGTAAGCGCCGACGTTGGTCAAATTGAGTGTGTGGCGCGTGCTGCCGCCGGCCAGCACCGTATCGCCGGTCAGGCGTTCGATGCGTTGCGGGGCGCCCAGCGTCTCGCGGTCGTACACCACTTCGACGCCGGCCATCGCGTTGAAGCGCGTCGAGGGGAACCAGCGAGCTTCGGCGACCGAGTCGAGCCCGCGATAGCGCTCGTTGCGCTCGACGTAAAACAGGTCGCTCGCTACTTCGACCCGATCCGCAGGCAGCAGCCCGCCCTGAAAATAGGTGCTTTGCAGGGCAAAATCGAGCCCGTGCCCCGCGTGGAGCAGGCCGTCGACGTTGATGCGGAATTGCCCGAGCGCGACGGTGCTGCCGCGCGCTTGTCCGTTCGAGTCGGTGCCGTTCGTGAGTTGCGCCCAGTGAGCGAAGTCTGCGCCGCGCTCGAGACCGGAAGCGTAACCCGTGAGGATGATGTGCCCCTTGTCTGCGTCTCGGTAGCCCAGCCTGCTCTGCAGTACCAGCGAGCGTCGCGACAAGTTCAGCGCAGTGCGGCGCGTGCCGACCCACGAGGGGAGCGTCGGCGCGGGAGATTCACTCGGTAAGCTCAGGCCGGAGCGGTCCGTGGCTTCGCCCGCCGCGCCGAACATCAAATCGAATTTGCCCGCACGAGCGCCGCCGACGACGTCGAAACGCCCGCCCGCGTTGCCTTCCGTCACGCCGATCGAGGCCCGCGCGCGGAGCGGCCGCAGCTCTTCCGGACGCAGCGTGATGATGTTGACCACGCCGAGAAAGGCGTCGGCACCGTACAACGCAGAGGCCGGCCCGCGGATGATTTCGATTTGTGCCACCGATTCGAGCGGCACGAGCTCGACGCCGAGCCAATTACCCGAGGTCGTTCGATAGGCCACGGAGCGCCCGTCGATCATGACCTTGATCACGCCGCTCTCTGCGCCAAGCCCGCCGGTCATGCCGCGCACGCTGGCGTTTGGCAAAATGTGGTCGTCGCTGAGGTAGAATCCAACCGTGTGCGTCAACACCTCGGCCACGCTCTGGTAGCCCCAGCGTCGAATCTCCTCGCGCGTGACGACCGTGATCACGGCGGGCGCCTCGTCCAGGCTCTCCGCTGTCTTGGTGGCGGTGGAG
>JAEUAF010000263.1 GCA_019695485.1 Sorangium sp. | reverse complement strand
ATTAAGGGCTGCGGCGCGGGCCCGCTGCCGACGACCGACTCCGCACGGGTGACGGCGCCTGGAGCTCGCTGGGCGCCGCGTGCGAACAGGTAACCGATGCTCACCGACGCCAGCACGCCCACCACGCTCCCAGCGATCCCACCCCACAAAGCCCCCCGCAGTGACACGGCTCCGTGATCCATGATCACACTTCTAAAAGGCGTGAATGCCGTTGACGGTGGTGCGACCGAGTGAAGTGCGCGCCGGCAAGATCACCGACATGTAGCCGAAATTGGCCGGCGCCCAGTCGGCGTTGCCTGGCGGCTTGAACGTCAGATGGCCAGTGACCGCAGCCGGAGCCGTTTCCGCCGGACCACAGGAGGTGACGGTGGCGTTGTTGGAGAACAAAAGCGAAACGCAGCGATTCGCCGTCGGAGCCGCGGTCGTGCTGCGGTCATCGATCTCGACCTGCACTGTCCCGATGTCCTGGATGCCGTTGTAGACATCAGGCACGGGGCAGGCGACATTCAACGTCGCGGTGGTCGAATCGTTCCCTTCGCCGATCCAGCGTGAGATCTGCGTGCCGTTCACCACCGAGCAAGCGAATCCGGGCGCCCGCACGTCCGTGATCGCGTGCGAGGTGGTGGAAAGCCCAAGTCCCAATGACACGATCGCCGATACCAAGAAGGCCCCAATCTTGACGTCCATGACTTCCTCCTGCCGAGACACGCTGCCCGCCGCGCCCGCGGTGGCTCCTTGCGTGAACGAGAAGCGTTTTAACTCACCTCGGCGCGGGGCCGGCGTTAGGCCCCCGTTAGGCTTTCGGCCCCCTAAACTCCCACCTCCATCTTTTGCGACAAACGTCGTGTTTGCTGTCCAAGGGGGGCGAGCGTTGCAGCAGCGAGCGAGCCGCAACACTGCACGCTTGTGCAGAATCCCCAAGCCTTGGGGGTAGAAGTCCTGTCGACGCCGCAGGGACGAGATAGAGTGAGACGTGTCAGTTCGCTCGGAACAGGTTCGGGCACTCTACCAGCAGAGTCCGCTGGTACTGTGGGCAAACGTAGCCATCTCCGTGCTCGCGGCGAGCGCGCTCTGGGGAAGTGCGTCGCACGTGCTGCTCGCCGGATGGGTGACGCTCATGGTCGCCGTCGCGCTCGGGCGTGTTTTGCTGCGGCATTCCTATCGCAAGGCCGCGCTGGCGGCGGCTTCGCCCACGCTCTGGGCGCGGCGCTTCGTAGTGGCAACGTTCAGCGCGGGAGCGCTCTGGGGGCTCGGGAGCTTGCTCTTCTTCGACGCGAAGAACCCCACCAGCGAGATTCTGTTTGCGTTCGCGATCGGCGGCATGACGGCCGCGGCGGCCGGTACTTGGGCCTCGCATCTACCGGCCTTCTGGGGATACAGCGCGGCTTCGCTGGGGCCACTCATCCTCCGCACGTTGGCAGTCGGGGACTCGGCGCATTGGGCGATGGGCGCCATGCTGTTCGCGTATGGACTGGGCATCGAGCGTGTCGCTCGCAGCAATCACGGTTCGCTCACCCGCGCCTTTCGCCTCGCGCTCGAAAACAGCGAGTTGCTCGCCAATCTGTCCTTGTCTCGCGAGAGGCTCGAAGAGACCAACCGCACGCTCGAAGCGCGCGTTCACGAACGCACCGCGGAGCTCGAGCGACAATCCCTGGCGCTGCGCGAGGCCCAACGCCTGGAGAGCGTCGGTCGCTTGGCGGGCGGCATCGCTCACGACTTCAACAACCTGTTGACCATCGCGCTCACCAATGTCGACGTCCTGAAGGACACGCAGAAGTTCGACGCCATCGGCGCGGCGGCAATCGAGGAGACTCTGGACGCGGCGCGCCGCGGCGCCGATCTCACACGACAGCTCCTCGCCTTCAGCCGACGGCAGCGCTTGGAGCCACGCGTGTTGGACCTAAACCGGGTCATCTCGGACGTGCAACGCCTGCTGCAGCGCATCGTCGGCGAACGCGTCCGCGCCACGTTCGCGCTCAGCCCCGAGCCGTTGCTCGTCCTAGCGGACCCCTCTCAGCTCGAACAAGTCTTGGTAAACCTCGTGAGCAACGCGCGCGACGCCATGCCAGAGGGCGGAACGCTGCGCATCAGTAGCGAGCGGACCGAGGCCGCCCCCGCTGCCGAAAAAGGCCCGGGCATTTGGGGGCTTTTGCGCGTGGAAGACTCGGGAGTGGGCATGGACGCGGATACACAGCGGCAAGCCTTCGATCCGTTCTTCTCCACCAAGGGCGCGGGCCCCGGCCATGGGCTCGGGCTCGCTACGGTGCACGGCATCGTGCAGCAGAGCGGCGGCGTCGTGAGTGTCCGCTCGGAACCCGGCATAGGCACCGAGTTCTCGGTTTACCTGCCACTGCAGGCGCATGCGGCGCTGCCGGCGCCCGACCCGACAGACATTGCTGCCCCCACTCCGCCGCGACCAGCGACGATCCTGATCGCCGAAGATGAACCCGCCTTGCGATCGGGAATCGCAAGGAGCTTAATCCGCTTCGGCCACACGGTGCTTTTGGCGTCGGACGGCGCGCAGGCGCTGACGTTGGCGCGTGGACACGGCGCGCCGATCGACCTGCTCATTACCGACGTCGTGATGCCGAACCTCGGTGGCGCTGATCTCGCGCGGACTTTGCTCGCAGAGCAGGCGCGCACGGCGATCCTGTTCATCTCTGGGTATAGCTGGGGAGAAGTCCTGCCGCCCAGCGACCCCCAACATCGGATTGCCTATTTGCCGAAGCCATTCGACACGAACGCCTTGCTGCGCGTCGTCTCGGAGTTACTGGTGACAACACCCGAACAGCAAGCGGAGCGACGCAGCGCAGAGCCGAATCAGGACGCGCGCAATGGCTCCGAAGGCAGCCTCATGGCGCGGCGCGTTTAGGGTTATCGGGCCGCGCGCTGATCGCCTGCAGCAAACAGCGTGAGGTCGATGGCGTCGGCCATGCGTGCGTAGCCCGCAGGGCTCAGGTGAAGGTGGTCCCCGCTATCGTAGGCGGGCAGCAGGGCGGCAGGGGCCGCTGGATCTCGAACGGCTGCATCGAGATCGATCACAGCGTCGAAGTTGTGGGGCGCACGAATCCAGGCATTCACTTTCTGACGCGCGGCCTCGTGCTCGGGGGTGTCGTACTGCGAGCCGGCGAACGGCAAGATCGGCGCTCCGTAAATGCGCACGCGGCGCGCGCGCCCCGCCGCTACGAAGCGCCGATAAGCGTCGATGAGCTCGTCGGCGACCGCCAAACTCCGCGCGTTGCCGATGTCGTTCACGCCGTGGAGCACGATCGCCCAGCGCACGCCGCTCGGCTCGAGAACGTCGCGAAGAAAGCGAACGCTAGCCGTCGGCCCGAGACCGCCCGTGAGCACCGCGTTTCCGCCGATGCCTTGGTTCAGCACGGCGACAGAGCTCGTCGCTAGGTTGGCGCGCAGCCGGCGCGCAAGGTTGTCGGGCCAGCGGTCGTTGCCGTCGGTGGTCGAGCCGCGGCCGTCGGTAATGGAGTCGCCCAGCGTGACGACCGCGCCTCCCACCCCCGAGCCGAGTACGTCGATGCCCGCGAGGAAATACCAGTGTTCAACGCGCAGGGGCGACGCAAAGCTTCTCGCACCCGTCGCGTCGCCAAGCGCTACGTACGAGGTCGTTCGCGATCCGGGATGCCCGCTGAGCTGGCTCGGCGTGTCGCCGAACGCGATCGTGACCGTCACTTGGGACTGCGGCGCAAGCGAGAACTCGAACGGGTCGGAGCTCACCACAGCGCCCGCCGGAATCGTAACCGATGACAGCCCGCAAAAACGAAGACCGCGGGTCGTCGCCGGGTCGACGGTGTCATTGCTGATCGTGTGTGCGAGTTCGGCCCCGATCACCTCTAGCGGGCTCTCGCCGTACGCATTGGAGAAGTGAGCCCTCAGTCGTGTTCCCCCAATGGAGACGTAGACGACTTGCCGCAGGGTGTTGTGTGAAAGCCCGGGCGCTGGCGGACGGTTGCTTGCGTCGATAGGTTGGAGCGCCGTGGCCCAGGTGCCGGTCCAGGTCACGCCCTGGCCCTCACTGAACTCGGCGACTGCGGCGGCGGCCACACGCGTGGGGGAAGCAGGGATCGGCTGCTGGCGCTGAGAGCTCATATTTCCGGTGGCGTTGCGGGTGTTGCAGCCCACTTCAACAGAGGATGAAGGACATCAGCTTGTCGCCCCTCTGTCGAGAGGGCCTTCCCGCCCTGCCGCCGAGGTAACACATGACGCCAACGCCAGTTCGTAAAGCATCCGAACCTTCCCCGCGCTGTCGCGAAGCTGACGCTCTGGGGAGCAAAGGCCGGCGTGCGAGCGGGCTCTTCGGCGGGCTCTCGGTGGGGGCCGTGCTGTGCGCGCTGTCGGCGTGCTCATCGCCGTCGACGGCGAATGGACAGGGTCAGGGCGGGACCCCGGGCGGCACCGCTGGCGGAACGACAAGCAGCGTCGCGGGCGGAAGCACTGCTCGCGCGGGGTCGGGCGCTGTGCCAGCGGGCGGCGCAGCCAGCGGAGCGTCGAGCGCCGGCGCGCCCAACGCGGGGGTTGGGACGCAAGGCTCGGGCGGCGCGAGCCTCGCTGCCGGAGGCGGCGGCGGCGCTGCGACGAACAACGGTGGCGCCAGCGCTGGCAATCCCAGCACAGGCACCGCGGGACTCACTGGAGGTGCGACGAGCGGCGGTGCCACGACGGGCGGCGCGACCAACCGCGGCGGCGCAGGCGGCACCAGCGGAGGCCTCACCAGCGCGGGCGGTGCCACGGCGGGCGGCGCGAGCACGGGCGGTAGCGCTGGCACAGGCGGCACGCAAAGCAGCGGCTGCAGCTCGACCGCGGCAGGGTTTTACATCGACTCAACCGCAGGCAACGACGCGAACGACGGCCAAACTCCGGCGACCGCCTGGAAGACGCTCACCAAAGTGAACAGCACGACGCTGCAGCCAGGGGGGCGCCTGTGTTTTCGCGCAGGCGGCTCTTGGACGGGTCAGCTCAAACCCCTCGGTTCCGGCTCGAGCACGGCGCCGATCGTGATCGACCAATTCGGTACCGGCGCAAAACCGCAGATCGCCGCCGGCAGCAGCGACTTGAACGCGCTCAGCTTGGTAAATCAGTCCTATATCGAGATCAACAACCTCGATATCAAAAATCAGAAGAGCGCGCTCGGTGACTACCGCGGCATCTCGGTTTTGGGGCGCGACGCCGGCACGCTCAATCACATCTACGTGAGAAACTGCACGGTTCACGACGTGACCGGTGAGGTCAACTGGATTGGCGGCGACAGCGCAGACAACGCGACCGGCGTCACTTTCCAAACCGGCTGGGACGCATCCAAGCGCACTGGCGGTATCGTCTTCGAAGTCCAGTCGAGCGCCACGACGCCCATTAAAACCAAGTTCAACGACATCGTGATCGAGAACAACGTGGTGCGCGATTGCTCCTTCGGCGGCATCATCTTCAAACAGCTCGACGGCAGCGTGCACTGGGGCGTGCGAAGCTCCACCGCAGACGCCAACTTCACGCCGCACACCAACGTGACGCTGCGCAACAACTATATCAACCAGCACAACACCAGCTACGGCTGCAACGGCGTGTACCTCACGGGCGTGCAAACCGGCCTCATCGAAGGCAACGTGGTCGCCGAAGCAGGCACCAGCGCTATCGAACTTTACAACACCGATCAGATCACCGTTCAGCACAACGAAACCTACGGCACCGTGCGCAAGGCCAGCGGCGCTGACTACAACGGGATCGACTCCGACAAGGCAACGACCAAGTCCGTCATTCAGTACAACTACATCCACGACAACGGCGACGGCATTTTGCTGTGCCAGTTCTCGTTTGGGGACTCGATCGTTCGCTACAACATCATTCAGAACAACAGCCGCTATCAGATCTACCTGCACTCGGACAGCAAGGCCTCGAGCGTCATTTACAACAACACGTTTTACAACGACAAGTACGCCTCCAACATCGCCTACGGCTACGGTGATTACATCGTTGCGCCCTATGCTTTCACGAATAACATCTTCGTCTCGACCAAGACCAACGCTGTGCTCACGACCGGGGGCGGCATCACCTACCAGAACAACCTCTATTTCGGCGCCAACGTCAGCGCGGCGGGGGACAGCAAGCCGATCTCCACCGATCCCCGACTCGTCAGCCCGGGGCAAGGCGCGAATGGAAGCGAGGCGGGCCCGGCGTTCACATCGCTCGGCGGCTACAAGCTATCGAGCGGGTCACCGGCCATCAATGCGGGGGTGACCGTCCAGAACAACGGCGGCCAAGACTTTTTCGGCACCAAGCTCTACACGGGCAACGCCGACCTCGGCGCGTACGAGGCGCCCTAAATCTCGAGTGCCAAGAACCCTACAAGGGGAGCTCGCGCAGTAAGCGCGGTCAGGCGGCTTCGCTCAAGCGCGTTCCCACTCGCGCACGGGATGCATGCGGGCCGGCGCGTGCGCCTTGGTGAGGCGCGTCGTGAACATGTAACCCCGCCCCCCGAGCGGGTCACTTTGAATGCACTCGCGATACGGGCCCAACACTCGACGCAGCTGGTGAATCTGGACGCGCACCACGGACGAGTCGGGGCGGTGGCAGGTGCCGAGGGCGGATTTGATGATCTGGTCCTTGTGCGACCAGCGGTCCCGATTTTCGACGAGCAGGCAGAGCACCCGAAACGCGACCGGACCGAAGTGAAAGCGGGCCCCCCAGAGCTCGAGCGTGCGCGTCGCTGGCTCGAGCTCGAGCTCCGCGTCGTCGCGCAGAGGGTACTGCCGTCCGCGTCGAATCAAAGCCCCAAGCACCGCTTCGAGCTCATCGTCCGAACACTCGATAGGCAGGGTAATGTCGGCTCCCGCCTTCAGCAGCGCGCAGACCCCGGCTACGCTGGATTCCGTGCGTAGCGCCAGGATCAGCGCCGTGTCCCCGCTCGCGCGAAAGGCCGCGATTTGGCGACTCAAGTGCGCATCACTGCCAGAGAGCACGGCGACGTCCGGAGTGCTCGCAACGCTGCCGTCGAGTTCGCGCACAGCGGCAACTCGCGAGGCTGCGCGCTCGACGCGCGCCCGACTCTCGGTTGTGACGCCGAGCGCAACCAGAGCCGCCCCCGACTCGATCATTTCAGGGCCCGGGCCGTTCGTGGCCACCAACACACCCCTGCTTGGTGAAGCCAATGGGAATGCTCGCATAGTCTAATCACCTTCCTCCACCCCCCCAGACAACGCGCCGCGCTCTCGTCGCAAAAAAAGGCTCGCCGGCCGAGCCGAGGCTGGCCCGATGGCCAAGGCGCAGCCCAGCCGGGCTAGCCCCCCGGGGCCCATTCGAAGCTAACGGATCTCTAACCCGAGGGAGTGGGTGCGGCCCGTTATCGTGCGGCCACCAGCATGAACAAAGCGTTGAGTCTGACTCCAAGCTCCGCTCCGAACCTTGCCGCGCCCCGCCGCCTGCGAAGCGCGCGCTATCGCGCCGCTGATTTCAAGCTTGGGTCGCTCGCCGCAAGCTTCGAATGCAAAACCACGCGCTTCACGTGCACGGTCGTCGACTTCTCCTTCGACGGCCTAGCGCTCGCGATTGAAGGCGCGGACGCCCCTCTGGTGTTGGTCGGTGACCGACTCTCGAACTTGCGGGTGTATCGGGATGACGCGCTGTTCTTCGAGGGGCTCGCCACGGTGCGACACGTCGCCGAGCGAGACACGGAGCTCTTGCTCGGGCTCTCACTCGACGGCGCGTCGCTCGATCTTCCAAAACTCTACGCACTCGAAGCAGAGCTCGATCTCGAACGACGCCTCGCGCTAGCGTTCGCTGCCATCGATGGATTTTCCGAGATTCCAGCCGCTTTCAAGGGCTGGGTGGCAGACGTCGGGCTCGCGCTCGACGCGCTCAGCGAGCACCTACGGAGCGAACAGCGACGCATCGACCCCCTCGACCATCTCGCTCGCGAGCACGCGGCGTCACAGCTGGTCGACGCCGCGGCAAAACGCTTCGACGCTTACATGACCCGCGCGGTCGCCGAGCTCAACCATTTGGTCGCAAAGCTCGACACGCGCGGCCACGCGCTACATCGAAGCTACCTACAGCGCCAACTGCTCGACAGGTTCATCGGCGAGAGCCCGTTCTTTCGGCGTTGTTACAAGAAGCCACTCGGCTACGCGGGCGACTACGAGATCATGAACATGGTCTATCGCGACCACCGGCTCGGCGCGACGCTCTACGGCCAGGTGCTGAGCGTGTTCGGCCTTTCCCTGACGGCAGCGCGCGCCGTAGCCAATCGCGTCGCGTACGTGACCGAGCGCGTGGCTGAGATCGTGCGAAACCAGCCGATTTACCGCGTGACCAGCCTCGCCTGCGGGCCCGCGCGCGAGATCGCCGAGCTACTTCAGCGGCGCACCCTCGACGCGACGACGCTGACCTTGCTCGACGTCGAGCCGCTCGCCATCCAGTACTGCGAAAAGACCCTGCTGCCGATCGTGCGCCGCAGCGAGAACCCAGCAAAGCTCCGCTTCATCCGCGAATCCGTGCGCCAGATCGTGCGCGGACACGGACTTCAGAGCTTACTCGAGGCGCAGGATCTGATCTTATCGATGGGGCTCTTCGACTATTTCAGCGACAAGCTCTTCCGCCAGCTCTTGCTTCGCCTGTACGACCTCTTGCGTCCAGGCGGCCACCTCATCATCGGCAACTTCGATCACACGAACGATAGCCGCTACGTGATGGAGTACCTCATGGAGTGGTACCTGGAGCACCGCAGCGCCGCCGAGCTTCGCGCGCTCGCCGAATGCCTGCCGGAGAACGCCGCAGTGCACGTCGAGGCCGAGCCGCTCGGCGTGAACTTGTTCCTCCACATCACCAAGCCGGCCTAGCGCCAAGCGTTGGTTCCAAGCGCCGGCCCTGAATTCGGGCGTCCGAATGGGCCCGAATTCAGGGGTCGCCTCGCAGCAGCCCGAATGCGCCAGTGCGGGGAGTCGCAAGGTCAAAACGGGCGGCTGCTCAACCTTCAGAAGCGCACGCTGACGATCGACGCCTTGGGTATGACCAACACCGAGCCATCGCCGAGGCGCCGCTTGTCCGACTTCGGGCCAGTCGACGGGTAGCTCTTGCCCATCGCGTCGGCACCGACCAGACCGCCCGAGTTCTCGGCGGTCAGCACTTCCACCGTGGCCTCGCCATCGAGCCCCGCCACTTTGAGCGTGGTCTTGAAGTCCGTTTCGAAGCTCTTGTTCACGAACACCAGCGAGAGCTTGCCGTCGTCACGCCGTGAGATGAAGGCCGAAAGGCTCTCCTGATCGCTCGTGCCCTGGAGCGACTTCCCGGTCAGCGTATTCGCGAGCATTTCGAAGGCCCAGTACGACGGCCGACGGAAGTTCGTGCCCTGCGGGTCGCCATTGCACGCAAGAAGCCCATAGTCCCCCAAGCGCTTGTCACGGCTGTTGTAGAGCGCCCACAGGTTCGCGATCTGAATCGGCGATTGGGCGAGATGGCCGAGGTAGTCCGCGATGAACAGCGCGTTCACGTGCTGCAGGATCTGAGGCCCTGGGTTCTGGTCGACGGAGTTCCACTCGCTCAGCCAAATCTCGTAGTTTTTGCCCTTCACGCCCAATTCCTCGACCTGCTTGCGCACCGATTTCATCAGGCTGTCCGCCTCTGACGACGCCGCGAGTAGGCCCGCATTGTTCTCGGAGGTCGCGTTCTGCGCGTAGTGGTGCACGCTCACGCCATCGATCACATCCGCGACCTCTTTGAACACCGCTTGATTCCAGGGACCGCCCAGCATCCAGACGGCGCTCACTTTGATCGTGGGGTCGACAGCCTTCATGGCTTTCACGTAGGCGCGCACGGCCTTGCCGTAGCCCACGCCACCGTCCTTGCCCCACTTCTCGTAGTACTTGTGCCAGTTGCCGTAGATCTCGTTACCGATCTCCCAGAGCTCGACCTTGGGGCCCTTACGCGTCTGGTTCACGTATTTGACCCAGGCGGCTGCGCGCTCGGGCGTGCCGTCGCCCACGTTGGCCGTGAACATTGGCTTACAGTTCGTGCTTTCGCACCAAGCGAGAAACTCGTCGGTATCGATGTGAAAATCGTGGTCCTTCAGAGTCTTCTGCCAATCTTCCTCGTCCGAGAGCAGACCACCTGGGTAGCGCACGACGCCGAGGTTCAGCGGCTTTTCGACGCGCACCGAGGCCGCATCGAGCAGTTCCGGCGCCCACAACCCCACGTTGATGCCGTAAATCGCGGGGATCTTCGGGCCAGGCTTGTTTGCGTCAGCCTTGAACGTGGCGAGCGCTTCCGCGGGCGCCTTTTCTTGCGCGAGCGCGCGCACATTGGTCACGCCGATGCTGGCCAGATACAGAGTGCCCGGCACATCCCCGCCCGGCTTGATGCCGAATTGGAAGACGCCGTCCAAGTCGAGCTTGTTGTTTTGCTTGGCTTCCGGGGGCTGATAGTACGGAAACTTCGTGAAGCTCCTGAACGGGATCAAAATCTGGTGCCAGCCGCGACTGGCACCGACCTTGGTCAGGAACATTTCGTGGTCTCGATCTTGGATCACGAAGTCGAAGGCTTGATACGGCTTCTCCGTGTAGAGCCAGACCGTCACTCCGTAGTGCTTGCTCCAATCGTTGACGAGCCCTGTGGCGCTCGGCGTTTGGAAATAGGCATCGAACCAATCGCCCGGTTTGAAGTCCACCTTGAGCGCCTGACCGTGCACGGCCTTCGGCGCATTCTTCGGGCTCGGCCCCACGGCGACCGTGATGTCCGCGGAATTGCCGTGTTGGCCCTTCCAAAGGTCGGCCCAACGCGTGAAATCCGTCACCAGCTGGTCGGGCGCGTCCGACTTGAAGGCGTCCCAATACGCGTCGGGATCTACGATGCCTTTGGAGGTCTTGGTGAGCTCGATCTGGTCCAGATAGAAGATGACCGGGCTGCCCTGGGCCACCTTGTTCTCGTCTCGGTTGATCGAGATCCGAAAGTCCGAAATCTTCGCCCAGTCCATCTTTGCGGAGATTTCGCGGTGCTGCTTGGAGTCCCAGTACATGCCATCGTCGATGAAAGCCTTGAGTGGGATGCGGCACTGCACCCACTCGCCCTGCTTCAAGTTGGCGTAGGAATCCCCGCTCACCTTCGTCTGCACTTTGCGCTCGCCGCCCTGGCTGTCCATGAGACCCACCATGAACTTCTGCGCCGACGGACCCGCCTTGACCCAAAACGTGAGGCTGCCGGTCTTTCGATAGGGCGTGAGGTCGATGAACTTACCGCCGAGCGAGATGTTCACGCCCGCGTAGTCGTTGTCGAAGTAGGTGGCGAACACGGCGCGGTTGCCGGGCGTGCTGCTCGCCAACACGCGGTTGCCCGTCTTGCCGCCGTAGGCATAGGTGTAGCCGCCGCTCGCGCGCGGAATGTCGTCCCCGAAGAAGGTCGCTACCACGGCATCCTCCAACGGCAGCTGATTGGGCATGGGCGCGTCCGATTGCTGATCGAGCGCGAGCCAACTCCCCGGCGGCAACCCCGCCGGAATCCCAGGCGGAGGCGGACCCGCATCGGAGCCCGGCCCGCCCTGGCCCGACTGCACGGGGCGACAGCCAAAAGACCCCAAGATCAACAAACACGACGCATACGAGCCGAACTTGCGATTCATCGTGAACGCCCAATGGAGCGAGCCCGGCGTTCCGATCAGCAAAACGACAGCGCGGGCGCAAGTCTGCGCCGGTGGCAGGCGGCTCACGGCGGCGGACCCATCGACCGCGGCAACTGGCACGGGCCGTGCTTAGAGGTGCTGCATGGCCCCCGCGTGGCGAGTGTTGCTCTGGATTTTGGTAGTGATTGCTCCCGGAGGCGTCCTGCTGCTACCGATTCTAGCGGCCGACGCTGCGAGGCGCCGCATGACGGCTTCGTCGACGCTTTCAGAGCGGACTTCGCGCGTTCCAGAGCGCCGCAGTTGGGTCACTCTGACTCGCCCGCTGCTGGGCTGAGCCGAACCCCGTGTGGCTGCCGAGACGCAGCCTGCGTGCCCCAAGCACCACAGCCGACAGCTGTCCGGACAGGTGTCCAGCGCGAACGCCCTTGACCATTCGAAGCCTACAGCGGTTCACGAGTCAGTGATAGCCTGTGGCAAATCCGATGGCGTCGCAGAAGAGCTACGACTCGCAGGGGGCCAGACGCGGAATATCGTCCATTGGCCGACTCTCTCTGCTCGCTCTGCTATTCGCGTCC